>JALOMP010000020.1 GCA_025455365.1 Chitinophagaceae bacterium
CAGGTTGCGGGTGTAATCCTGCAGGAGTTGAACGAGATATTCCAGCGCCAGGGTATGAACATGATGGACGGGGGGATGGTGTCCATTTCAAATGTCAAAGTGACGCCAGACCTGCTGGAGGCCCGCATCTACCTGAGCCTGTTCCAGGTGAAAGACAGGGAAGAAGCCTTGCACAAGATCGAATCCCGTAACCACGAGATCAAGAAGGAACTGGCCAGCCGCGTCAAGCACCAACTCCGGCGGATGCCGGAACTGAAATATTTCCTGGATGACACGCTTGACCATGTCTTCAAGATGGAAGAGATCTTCAAGAAAATCAACGAAGAGAAAAAGCCCTGATCCCGCATGTACTTTACCTTCGCGTGGCGGTATTTTAAAGCCAGGAAATCCACCAACGCCATCAATATCATTGCGTGGGTTAGCGTTTCTGCCATCGTCATCGGCACGGCTTCCCTGATCATCATCCTCAGCGCTTTCAACGGGTTTGAGAGCCTGGTCAAATCGCTGTACTCCTCCTTTTACACGGACCTGCGCGTGATGCCTGAAAAGGGCAAGCTGATGTCCCTCACGCCTGGACAAGTATCTGCCATCAGGGCGGTTAAGGGCGTCAGGTCGCTGTCCCGAATAGCCGAAGAAAAGGCTTTGTTGCAGAACGGCGAGTACCAGGCTATCGTACATATCAAGGGTGTGGACGACGATTATCCGAACGTGGCAGGCGTACCGGGGAAAATGATCCGTGGCGCCTTCAATACCGGTACGGCGGAGGAGCCACGCGCCGTGATGGGAGCAGGTATCGAGAACGCCATTGGAGTGCTGGCCGACAGGGCGCTGCTGCCAGTTTCGGTTTACCTTCCCCGTAAGGGAATGGCATCCCTGGACAATCCATTGGAGTCGCTGAGCCAGGGTTCTATCCTGCCTTCCGGGAGTTTTGCGATTCAATCTGAGTTCGACAACAAATATGTAATCACCAACCTGGATTTCCTGAAGGCCTATCTCAATTATGGTCCGGACGAATACAGTGCGCTGGAGATATCCCTGCAGGACCCGGCCATGGAGAAAGACGTAAAGGCCGCGATTGCCTCCATGCTTGGGCGGGGATACCAGGTGCTGAACAAGTATGAGCAGAACCGCAATCTCTATACTACCATCCAGTTGGAAAAATGGGCCATTTATGCCATTTTCTCGCTGATCCTTTTGGTGGCTGCTTTCAACATGATCGGGGCCCTGAGCATGCTGGTGCTTGAAAAAAAGAAAGATATACAGGTCCTGCAGGCCATGGGTGCCGACCAGGGCCTTATCCGGCGAATCTTCCTCAGTGAAGGCCTCCTGCTGGCCATTATCGGTGCCGCGGGTGGTATTATCATCGCCCTTTTCCTCTACTACCTGCAGGTACGCTACAAGCTCGTGCCCATCGAAGGCCAGTCGTTCCTGATTGATTATTACCCGGTGAAACTTATTTTTTGGGACTTCATCCTGGTGATTTCCACGGTTTTGCTGATTGGCCTGCTGGCATCATGGTTCCCCGCCGCCAGGGCGGCAAAGCAGCGATTTGAACTTAGGAATTAGTTTTCAGTCAAGACTCAAGACCGCTCAATAGTCACCGATCGTCTCCGGTAACTGTGCCAGTGCTTTAGCCAGTTGTTCATCGTTTGGGGCGATGCCATGCCAGTTGTGGTCATTCTCCATAAAATCCACACCCTTGCCCATTTTTGTATGCATGAGTATGGCGATCGGCTTTCCTTTCCCGGTAAGATTTTTTGCTTTTTCCAGAACAGCCACCACATCATCCATGTCATTGCCCTGCATGTCCAGTGTTTCCCACCCGAATGCGGCAAATTTTTCGGTAAGGTTGCCCAGGGAAATGACCTTATCGGTTGGGCCATCGATCTGCTGTCCGTTCCAGTCGATGGTGGCAACCAGGTTATCCACTTTGTGGTGGGCCGCAAACATGACGGCTTCCCAGATCTGTCCTTCCTGGAGTTCACCATCGCCGTGCAGGGAAAATACCAGACGGTCGTCCTGGTTCAGTCGCTTTGCAAGGGCTGCACCGATGGCTACGCTCATGCCCTGTCCCAGGGACCCGGAGGCAATGCGGACCCCGGGGAGGTGTTCATGGGTGGCGGGATGGCCCTGTAAACGGGAGTTGATTTTTCGGAAGCTGGCCAGTTCCTGCACGGGGAAATAGCCGGAACGGGCCAATACAGCATAGAAAACGGGGGAAATATGACCATTGGACAGGATGAAAATGTCCTCTCCTTTGCCATCCATATGGAAAGCCGGGTCATGCTTCATTACCTTGAAATACAGGGCCGTAAGGAAATCCGTACACCCGAGGGAACCACCCGGGTGACCGCTCTGAACGCCGTGAACCATCCGGACGATGTCCCGCCTGACCTGTGTGGCAATATCCTTGAGTGGGTGCATGCTGCTGATTTGTGGCCGCAAATGTACTCAAAATCAATCCTCCCCGTCCCGTTGACTGGGTATTTCTGCGCCTGCCCCCTTCGGATTGGTATTAATTTGTGATTAAAATACCAAATAGTGGCAAAAAGGCGTTAACTATGCAATGAATTTACCCAACCTACTAGCTGATAATCAATAGTGTAAATTCCTTTAATAGATTCGCTTGCCTCATTCCCAAATCTATTTTAGGTCCTAAACTGCCGGTACATGGACAAGATTTTGATGGGCACGTCGCTCGCTTTTTTCATCACTTTTGCGGCCATACCTGTGATCATACAGGTTGCCGATGCCAAAAAGCTGTTCGACGTTCCGGATGCCCGTAAAGTCCATCTCAACCCGATTCCTTCCCTGGGCGGACTGGGGATTTTCGCCGGCCTGATCCTTGCTTTCCTGGTTACGTTTCCATTACAGCTGGCGCCTGAGTTTCAGTATTTTCTGGCCGCAGCGCTGGTTATTTTTTTCCTTGGTCTCAAGGATGATATCCTGGTGATATCGCCCATTAAAAAACTGATTGGCCAGTTCATAGCCGCCTTTCTCATCATTTACAAGGGTGGGATCCAGATTAAGAGCATGCACGGGCTCCTGGGCGTGTACGAGCTTCCGGAAGTGACAAGCCTGGCCCTTACCTATCTTACGGTGATTGTGATCATCAACTCTTTCAACCTCATCGACGGGGTGGATGGCCTGGCTGGCAGTCTTGGCCTGATGACGGCCCTGGTCTTCGGTTCCTATTTTTACTATGTGGGACAGACACCTTATGCCATGCTGGCTTTCATTCTCTCGGGTTCCCTGCTTGGCTTCCTGATATTCAACCATTCACCCGCCCGGATTTTCATGGGTGATACCGGTTCCCTGCTGTTGGGACTCATCAATGCGATTCTCGTGATTCGGTTCATTGCCGTTGCGGATGCGCCCGGCATCGCCCTTCCGCTCAACGATTCACCGGCCATAGGTTTCTCCATCCTGATGGTGCCTCTTTTTGATACCATACGTGTTTTCTCCGTCCGAATCCTGAACCGCCGCTCGCCGTTCAGCCCGGACAGGAACCATATCCACCACCTGCTGCTGGACAAAGGCCTTTCCCATTCAGCCGTTACATACGCCTGCGTAAGCATGAACCTGCTTTTTATCGCTTTTGCTTTTTACGCACGCAGCTGGGGATCCACGGCCGTCATCGCCATCATGATAACAACGGCTTCTCTCATTACGGCCTTCCTCTATTTTTCAAAACCACGCACCCGCCTGGTGGTCGATGGCCAATACCCGGAAGGGGAAGCGGCCATCACATCCCAGCGGGTACTCAGTTTCCGTCGGAAGACTCAGCCCAACCCCGAAGACAATTGATCCTCACTCGGTTGATGTTCATTTGCCTGCTTTCATTAGATTTGCAGCGCACCAACTTTATTATGTATGTCAGATGAATTGCAGATGCAGGTTGAACATGCCAACGAATCCATGTCCAAGGCCATTGCCCACCTGGAAGCCGAATTGCTCAAGATCCGCGCGGGAAGGGCAAATCCCCTGATGTTCGACGGACTCACGGTTGACTACTACGGCACGCCCACGCCCATCAGCCAGGTGGGAAATATCACGGTTGCCGACGCGCGCACCCTGACCATCCAGCCCTGGGAAAAAAATATGCTGCAACCCATCGAACGTTCCATCATTGCAGCCAACCTGGGTGTGACACCGCAGAATGACGGCGCCATCATCCGGATTTTCCTTCCGCCCCTGACGGAGGAAAGACGCAAGGAAATCGTCAAGAAGGTACACGCAGAAGGGGAACATTCCCGTGTTGCGATCCGGAACATCCGCCGGGAAGCGATCGAACATATCAAGAAGTTGCAAAAACAGGGTGTGAGCGAAGACCTTGCCGGTGATGCGGAAACAGAGGTCCAGGATATGACCAACAAGTTCATCGCCATGGTGGAGAAACACCTTGCCAGCAAGGAGAAAGAGATCATGTCGATCTGACCTTTTACCCTCTATACAGGACTCATTGAATCCTGCCGGTACATGGCAGGATTTTTATTTTTTGGCGATATAAACCCCGGCGAGGATCAGGAGCAGGCATAATAGCTGGAGCATGTTGACGGTTTCACCTGCCAGGACACCCCATCCCAGCGCAACGAAAGGAATGCCATAGGTGACCATGGAAGAAAAAACAGGCCCGGCTTTTTTCAGTAACACATAAAACAGGATGGATGCCAGCGCGGTGCCCAGGATGCCCAGAATCGCGCTGGCGCCAACAGCCCGGTACCATGCCGATGTATGGGGTGCCGATCCGAAAAACCCGGTAGCCGCGAGGATGGCGGAAGCGGGCAGAATGAGGAATGTAAAGGCAATCGTGGCGATATGCAGTGAACCTATATCAGAGAGGAACCTGTTTACGGTATTGACATTTATGCCGTAAAAAATGGTGGCCAGCAGTATGAAGGAAGCGAAGCCGAGGTAAGAAAAATCCACCGTTTGCCTGCCGGCCAGCATCAACAGGATCATGCCAACGAAACCGATGACCACCCCCGTCCATTTACGCCACCCGATTTGTACATGGAAAAACATGGCACCCATGGAAAGCGTGAACAGCGGCGTGAGCGCATTGAGGATGCCTGCCAGGGCGCTGTCCAGCTTCGTTTCCGCCAGGCAGAAAAGGTAGGCAGGAAAGAAAGTACCCATCAGGCCGGAAAGCAGTACCGTACCCAGTTTATTCCGGGGCACAGCCCGCAGCGACTGTGGCAGGAAAGGCAGGAGCACCAGTCCGGCGCTCAGGATCCGGATAGACGCCACCTGGTAGGCATCCAGGACACGCAGTCCTTCTTTCATCAGGATAAAAGAACTTCCCCAGACCAGGGAAAGCGCCAGAAATATAAACCAGTTGCCCCAGGATTGTTTCAAAAAAACAGACCGTATTTGTTGTTCGAATCGCCAGCTTTCGGTGTGATGGAAAGTTGTACCGATTCATAAATTGAGTACAATATTATGTCTTTCTAATTTTTTATTAGGGAGGGGGATCGTAAGTTTGTCATTATAACCAAAACTAATATGTTATGGGATTCATGAAAGAATTCAAGGATTTCGCGGTGCGGGGAAATGTGATGGACCTTGCTATCGGTGTCATTATTGGAGGCGCCTTTAATAAAATCGTGACGGCCCTGGTTGATTCCATCATCATGCCCATTATCGGAATGATTATCGGGGATACCGAAAAGTTCGCCACGCTAACTGTCGGCGGCATCAAGATTGGGGTACTCATACAGGCGACGCTGGATTTCGTCATCATCGCATTTGTACTCTTCCTGTTGCTGAAAGCCATGAACCGTATGAAGGCAAAAACACCGGAAGCCCCGGCAGGTCCATCCAAAACAGAACTGTTGCTGGAAGAAATCAGGGACTCGTTGAAAAAATAATACCTGCACGTAACAATCGGCATGCTGCGAAAACAGCATGCCATTTATTTTAAATATTGGACACATGAAAAAAATGCTATGGGCCGCCGGGCTTTTTATCTCCCTGGCCGGTTTTGCCCAGGACAAGGCAGTAAAAGAATTACAGGCCACGGGAACAAAAAGTTTTGCGGAAGACACAACCCATAAGTCGGGCTGGAAGAAGGGGGTACTCCTGAATCTTGGCGTCGCCCAGGGAAATTCCAGCAACTGGGCAGCGGGTGCCGAGCAAAGTTCTTTCACCATCAATACCTATGTCAATTTATTCGCGAACCTGAAGCAGGGCAAGCATCGTTGGTTCAACAACCTCGATCTCTTTTATGCCCTCACCAACAACACCTCACAAGGCACGAGGAAGAATGACGACCGTATCGACTTCTTCTCCAAGTATACCTACAAATTCAGGAACACCTGGGGTGTGGGTATGGTGGGTAACTTCCGGACCCAGTTTTCGGATGGTTACGACTATAGCGTAACGCCCAAGCAACTGATTTCCGGCTTTATGGCACCTGGATACCTCACCCTGGCGCCGGGTATCGACTGGATGCCGGCCGAATACTTCAGTGTTTTCCTGTCGCCATTCTCGGGCCGCTGGACCTTTGTCACCAAACCTGAACTGACCAGCCGGTATGCCGTTGAAACCGGGAAAACCGTGCGGACGGAAGCGGGGGGGTATATGACCGTCAACTTCAAAAAGGAAGTGATGAAAAATGTGATTTATTCCGCCCGCCTGGACCTGTATTCCAACTACCTGGACGGGAAGGCCAAGAACGTGGACGTTTTCTGGACCAACGTGGTGACATGATATCCGGAGTTTTGGAGACAACGGGACGTCCCCGGCCACCCAGATCAAATCCCTGCTTTCCGTGGGGATAACTACCCGGTTCTAACCAGCGGGAAATGCTACTTTTGTGGAGTTCCGGCTGCTTGCCGGAACTTTACTTTTTTAAACCCGTGTACGCGTGCAGACACCCTCCTACCAGATTAAGCTTCCCCAGTTTGAAGGTCCCTTTGACCTGCTCCTGTTTTTCATTGAAAGGGATGAACTGGATATCTATAATATACCCATCACCAAGATCACACAGGATTTCCTGGATTTCCTGCATAAGTCTGATGAGCTGAACATCGAGCTCAGCAGTGAATTTATCCTGTTCATTTCAACCCTGATGCGGATCAAGGCAAAAATGCTCCTGCCGAGGAAGGAACTGGATGAGCAGGGCAATGAGATTGACCCTCGCCAGGAACTGGTGGATAAAATTCTCGAGTACAAGAAGTTCAAGGAAGCCTCGGCCCGTATGGCGGAACTGGAGGCTTTGCGCATGCTGATGGTCAAGCGCGGCAACCTGCAAAGGGACCTCTCCGTGGTGGGAGAGGAGTCTTCCGAAGGCACCGAGATACAGACCATCACCCTCTATAAGCTCATGAAGGTTTTTGAGAAGGTGATGAAGCGGATGTACGATCGGAACAACAAGCCCCAGCACGTTGTCTATCGCTACAACTACACCATGGAGGAAAGCCGCGCCTATATGCTGCACCGGATTGCGGAAGAAAAATCCATGGCTTTCGAGAAGGTATTTGACGTCTGCCAGGACCGGATTCATGCCATCTTCCTCTTCCTTACCATCCTTGAACTGGTACAGCAGGGGTATATGTCCATCCTCATCGGGGAGGGGAGAAACAATTTTATCATTGAACAAAGCGAACAGCAGCCGGTAGCCGAGCCGGGCGAAAATGGATAAACCGTTCTTTTCCTTCCTGTCTTTCCGTAAATTAACAGGGTGGAAAAACCGGCACACCAGATGATTGTCCTCCGGCCCGCACCCACCGCGGAAAGCCATGCTTCCCCGATCCGGGCCTTCCTGTCCTTTGCGCCTTACCTCAGGTACCTCCGCAAAAGGATCCTGGATCCCGGGCAACAGTTCGTGGATTTTTACCGGCAGATCATAGAACGGCTGGAGTCTACGCCTGAACTCCTCGAGCCCGTTGACGATCTGGATGTCATCCACCGGCATGAGGACCTCTTCCAGCTTATTGCCTCCACCATTTTTCCCCTGTCGGAGGATCCGGACCTGCAGTATTTTGCACTGGGTACGCCCTACCGCTTCCAGGTGTTTTTCTATTCGAAATCCTACGGCGATTATTTCAGCCATGACGAAGAAGGGTATGTTGTTTTCCCGCCAGAAAGACCCCTGGCGCACCTTGATGCAGAGTACGAACTGATGGCATACCGGATGCTTTGCCTTAAATGCTACGGGAAGAGGATCAAAGTTCCTGAACGGAAGACCAACCAGTGGATCGACAAGAAAACGGGTATCCGCAGGTACAGCCGTATTCATATTGACGAGAGTTTTATAGACGTGCATACAGACGGGGATTTGCCGCCTTTCCCGGAATCCTGCATGGACGCATCCACGGGGAAGATAACGGATATGGATACCCTTAGAAACGCCCTCCCCTTGTCTGGTTTCCGTTTTGAAGGATTCATCACGCGGCGCAGCATCGTGGATGTAACGGTGGAGGAATGCATCAAGGAGGTAAAGAATGCACTGATAGACCTCCAGTCTTCAAACCCGGAACCGGGGTATGAGAAGGTCCGTGCGGCGGTGGAGACCCTGCTTGGACTGCGCGATGTACGGGTGAGTCTTTGTCCCTTCCTGAAGCTGAACCATCGTTACGTATACGGCAGGGCCTACCTGGGCCGCAGCATCCTGGCCGGCGCCCAGCATGGAAACCGCGAACCGGAAGCGGCGTACCAGGCACTTGCCGACCTGCTCACCCGTGAGCGCAGGCCTGTTTTTTTCAGCAATATCCGCGAAGAGGCCCAGGTTGAACGGGGTTCAGGATTGCATTCATTCCTGTTACAGGCCGGCGACGGATGTTACCTGGTGGCGCCTTTGTTCCAGCAAGATGAACTGATCGGCATGATGGAAGTAGCGTCCCCACAGGCAGGGGTGCTTAACAGGGAAGTGTTGAAAAAGCTTGAACCGGTATACACGTTTTTCGAGATGGTTTGCCGGAACGACATCAACCGCTTTCGGGAGAGCATAGAGTCCCTGGTCAAGGAACGGTATACGTCCCTGCAACCCATCGTGGAATGGAAATTCCTCGAGGAAGCATGGAAATATCTCAGCGAACATGAAAAGCATGCGGTTTCCGAAATAGGCCTGGTCAGGTTTGACGGTGTGTACCCGGTTTTTGGGGCGATTGATATCCGCAATTCATCCACCGAGCGGAACAAGTGCATGCAAGCAGACCTGTACGGGCAACTGGACCTGATCGATGCCACGATAGAAGAGCTTTCGGTTGATCCACCCGCAGCGGTTCGTGATTTCCTGCAAACACTCCGGGAAAAGAACCGGCATTTCCGAAACACGACGGGCGGCCAGCTGGCGGCTGAGGACGAAGCCAAGCTGAATGAGTACCTCGAGCATGAAGTGAAGTCGTTCTTCCGCCATCTTTCCCACAGTGGTAATGGCCTTTCAGAACCCGCCGCGCGGTATCTCCACGCGGTAGACCCGGAACTCGGGCATGTGTTCAACCATCGCAGACGGTATGAAGACAGTATCGCCCGTATAAACGAAACGATCTCGCGCTACCTGGACACGGAGCAACAGAAGCTCGAAAAGGTATACCCGCACTATTTTGAGAAGTTCAGGACCGATGGGGTAGAGTATAATATCTATATCGGCGAGTCGCTCACGCCGTACCGGAATTTCGACTATATCTTCCTCCGGAACATCCGGCTCTGGCAGCTGGTGTCCATGGCCGAGATCGCCCGTAAAACATTCACGCTGGAGTCTGAAATACCGTTGCCACTGCAGACCACGCAACTGATCCTGGTTTACGGAACACCCATTTGTATCGGCTTTCGCAGGGACGAGCGGAGGTTTGACGTGGACGGCGCGGAGAGTGTCCGGTTTGAAATCCTGAAAAAGAGGCTGGACAAGGTCAGGATTCAGGGTACGGGAGAACGGCTCACCCAGCCGGGTTTTATTTCCATCGTGTACCTGCATGAAAAGGAAGCCAGGGAATACGGGGAGTATATACATCACCTGCAGCAGAAAGGGTACGTGGAAAAACAGGTGGAAAAGCTGGCCCTGGACGACGTGCAGGGTATCAGCGGCCTGAAAGCGATCAGGCTCAGGGTAGTCATGAAATAGAAGCCGGCCTATGGCTTGTATACCAGTTTCCTGATATTGGCCGAACCAGCCCTGGCTTCATTCGATATATATAAGCTACCATCCGGGGTAAAGCAGATTCCTTCCGGCTGTTTAAACTGTTTCCTATCCAGGCGATAGGTATTTTTCGCGTACCCGTTGCTGTCTGCTACGATGAGGAGGTGATTCGCTGAAGCCAGGATGTACATTTCACGGGTAAGCGGATGGATGGCGCCAGCTGATGGTCTCACGGGTTCTTTCCTGCCTGGTTTTTCCACTTCGGGTAGACGGGAGAAATCAAGCCGGAAGCCGGGTGTATCCATAAATTTTTTGCGGTCGATGTCAAAGATAAAACCCGGTACTTCGTTGGGGTAGTCCCGGCATTCCTTGCACAACAATACCAGTTGCCGATGCTGCGGCAAATAGATCAGCGTTTCAAAATCAACAAACCCTTTTCCGTTGAATCGGAATGTTTCCGTTTCCTGGCTGTCTGACATCGGGTAACGGATATGCACAAGCTGACCGTTGCTTTTCAGGGCCCAGAGACCGGAATCCACCCTGCAGAGGTCTTCAAAATCGCCCCCCTTCATGAACTTTTTATTCCTGAATTGACGTTCTCCTTCAAGCGCAATTTCATAGATCCTGCCTTCTTCATCGTTCAGTGCCAGGATCCGGTTGTCCTCTTTCATATAGACCATGCCGGAAATCTCATCCAGTTCTTCGGGCAGCTTGATGGTTTCCGGTTTTGAAAAATCGTATCCCGGCGGACTGACCACCGGTTTCTCCTTTTTAGCCGCGAGACTGCAAGCCTCGAACCCGAATATGCCCAGGCAGACGATGCAATAAATGAAGCTTCGCATGAATTAAAAATACGGGTTAAATACCTTAATTTAACCCATCATCTTTCTCCGCATGGACAACCTGATTGAACAGTCGGCTTCAGCCGTTACAACATTATACCAGCAATCGGGCAGGACAGACCTGCTCTATCACAATATTGTACATACGCGTGAGGTAGCCGAGGCGGTGCAGTTGATGTGCAATCATTACGACTTGCAACCGGAGGAAGAGGAGGCCGTGCGCATCGCCGCATGGTGGCATGATGTGGGATACCTGTTTGGCCCGGCCGATACCCATGAGGCGGTGAGTGCGGAAAAAGCCCGGGGCTGGTTATCGGCTCATGGGGCCGTGGAAACCCTTATCCGTAAGGTGGAAGGCTGTATCGCGGCCACCCGCATGCCGCAGGGGCCCAGGAATCTTTCTGAACAGATCATTTGTGATGCCGACCTTTTCCACCTGGGCACACCAGAATTCGGGGCGAATAGCAAAATGCTCCGAAAGGAAATCGAATTGCTGACCGGAAAGGAAATCAAAGGAACGGACTGGCGCATATCCACCATTCATCTGCTGGAACAGCACCGTTATTTTACCGATTTTGCCCGGCACCGACTCGAAGAAGGGAAACAAAAAAACCTGGAAAGCCTGTTGCGCAAACAGGAGGACAAAAGGGTTCAGCGAGAGGCGAGGGAGAAATCGGAAGCGACCGTATTCAAGGAGCCGGGCCAGAAGGAGTCCGCCGGCGCTGCAGCCTCAAAAGCCAAGGACGGATTCGGAATACCGAAAAGAGGGATCGAAACGATGTTTCGCCTCACATCGAGAAACCATATGGAGCTCAGCGGGATGGCGGACAGTAAGGCGAATATCATGATATCCGTCAACGCCATCATCATTTCCGTGGTGCTGAGCCTGCTCCTGAGAAGGCTGGAAGACATGCCGCACCTGCTGGTACCCACCCTGATCCTGTTGTTGGTGAATATTACCACCATCATTTTCGCGGTACTGGCCACCCGGCCGAACCTGACCAAGGGGTACTTTTCCCGCGATGACATCCGGGCAAAGAAGGTAAACCTGCTTTTCTTCGGAAATTTCCACAAAGTGGGTCTCGATGATTTCGACTGGGGTATGAAGGAGATGATGAAGGACCGTGACTATCTCTATTCCAGCATGATCCGGGACATTTATTTTCTCGGGAAAGTGCTGGGCGTCAAATACCACCTGCTCCGAATTTCCTACAGCGTGTTCATGTTCGGGCTCGTACTGGCTGTACTGGCTTTTGCCATCGCGGAGATATGGCTCTTTAACCAGTCGTAAGACTGACGGCTGATACCTTCTCGCTCATCAGTGCCCGCACGGCGGAAGCGATGCCTGCGGCATCATAGCCGCATTCCCGGTGGAGTTCTTTTAAAGTGCCATGTTCCACGAGGCGATCCGGGATGCCGAGTATCTTCACTTCGGCCTGGTACCCGTTGGCGGCCATGAATTCCAGCACGGCACTGCCAAATCCACCCACTACTGTTCCATCCTCCACCGTCACCACTTTGCGGTAGCGTGAGAATACTTCATGCAGCATTTCTTCATCTATGGGCTTTACAAAGCGAAGGTCGTAATGCGCCGGCTCTATACCATCTGCGCGCAGGTCTCGTATGGCCGCCGCGGCGAAATTGCCGGGATGACCCAAGCTCAGGATGGCGATCTCTTTTCCATCGCGCAATTTCCGGCCTGTACCAATCCTGGTTTCTTTCATTTCTGTACGCCATTCGGGCATTACGCCTTCTCCGCGCGGATAGCGAATCACCATCGGAAATTCCGTACTGTCCAGTTGCGCCGTGTACATCAGGTTCCGCAGTTCGCTTTCGTTCATCGGCGCGCTGATGATCATGTTCGGAATACAGCGGAAGTAGGGGATATCATAGGCGCCATGGTGCGTGGGACCGTCTTCCCCCACCAGGCCGGCACGGTCCAGGCAAAGGACTACCGGCAGTTTTTGTATGGCGATGTCATGCACTACCTGGTCGTAGGCGCGTTGCATGAAAGAAGAATATATGTTGCAGAATACCCGCATGCCCTGGGTGGCCAGGCCGGCGCTAAGGGTTGCAGCATGTTGTTCGCAGATGCCCACGTCAATGGCCCGGTCCGGCATTTTCTCCATCATGAATTTGAGGGATGAGCCGGAAGGCATGGCTGGCGTGATGCCGAAAATCTTTTCGTTCTTTTCCGCCAGTTCTATGATGGTGTGCCCGAAAACATCCTGGTACTTGGGTGGCTGCGGCGTTTCGAAAGTCTTTTTGTAGATCTCCCCCGTCACTTTATCAAAGAGCCCGGGTGCATGCCACTTGGTCTGGTCCTGTTCGGCCAGCGAATAGCCCTTACCCTTAACCGTCAGGATGTGGAGTATCTTGGGTCCGGGGATGTTGCGCAGGTCCTGGAGTGTGTCCACGAGCTTCGTGATGTTGTGACCGTCAATCGGTCCGAAGTACCGCAGTTTCATCGCCTCAAACAGGTTGCTGCTCTGGCTGATAAAACCCTTGACGCTGTGTTCCAGCTTGCTGGCCATTTCCCGGGTGAAATTTTTCCCCACCGGAAGTTTGCCCAGTGCATTCCAGATATCGTCCTTGATCTTGTTGTAGGTATGTGAAGTGGTGATATCGGTGAGGTATTCCTTGAGTGCGCCCACATTGGGGTCAATACTCATGCAGTTGTCGTTCAGGATTACCAGCACATCGGCGTCAGACACGCCAGCGTGGTTCATCGCTTCGAAGGCCATACCGGCCGTCATCGCCCCATCGCCAATTACGGCGATGCTTTTACGGTCCGTCTCGCCCTTGTATTTCGCCGCGAGCGCCATGCCCAGCGCGGCCGAAATGGATGTGGAGGAGTGTCCAACGCCAAACGTATCGTATTCGCTTTCACTGCGCTTCGGAAAGCCGCTGAGACCCTTGTATTTGCGGTTGGTATGAAACTGGGTGCGACGACCAGTGAGTATTTTATGTCCGTATGCCTGGTGGCCCACATCCCACACCAACTGGTCATAGGGCGTGTTGAACACGTAGTGCAGGGCAACCGACAGTTCAACCACGCCCAGGCTGGCACCGAAATGCCCTCCGTGCACACTGACAACATCAATGATGTACTGGCGCAATTCCGTACTTACCTGGTGCAGTTGGTCCTTGCTCAGCTTGCGCAGGTCTTCAGGGAACTGAATCTGGTTCAGGAGCGGTCCGGCTTGAATATCCATCTCGGGCAATTAATGGGTAAAAGTATTTAAAAAAGTTCAGGACACACCTGTTCACGGTCACCAGGAAGCACGGTTATTAACGAAAAACAAGGGTTTTTGTTGAGCGTTCCGGCCGTTTGTGGGCAGGCAGTTTCGCACATAACCAGTCGAACCGCGGTTTTACTCCGTAGAAATGGATTAGGGAAATTTGCCATCTGTGGGTGGACGGGACCGTGCCGACGGAAAACATATATCGCCCTTCATCGAAAAGCGCTACATTAAGACGGTCAAAAGGGTAGCTTTGAACCTGGATTGTCAGCTATGATCGCCATATACAACCGTTTTCCGAAATACTGGCTGTTCCAGGCCTTTGGTTGGGGTATGTTCATCCTGATCAATACCTTCTTTGCGGTCACATTTGACCGGCTGAACGGGGCCTTTATCGGCCGCCTGGTAACTTTTGTGTGTATCGGGTTGATATTCACACACTTGATGCGCCACGTGATCTGGCGAACGCGGATCCTGCAGCGTTCCCTGAACCTGCAAATCATCGGATTTATCCTTATCACCCTTTTCTTTTCGGTAGTGGTTGGTATCGTGGACAGCCTGCTGACCACCGTATTTGGCATCCGGATTGAGTCGGAAGAGCATATCGGAGAGACCCAGGTGATCATCAGCAATTCATTTTACGCTTTTGTATACCTGTTTATGTGGAACATGATTTATTTCATTTACCACTACATCGTCAAATCCCGCAAACAGCAGCTGGATACGCTGAAGTTGCAGTCCCTGGTCAAGGAGCTTGAGTTGAAAACCATCAAATCACATATCAACCCTCATTTCATTTTCAACGCGCTCAACAGCATAAGGGCCCTGATAGACGAGAATCCCGCGCGTGCACGGGATGCCATTACAGAGCTCAGCAATATCCTGCGCAGCAGCATGCAGAGCGAAAACCTGGAGACCGTTCCCCTGGAACGGGAGCTGAGCATTGTAAAAGACTATCTCGCGCTCGAGCATATCCGCTTTGAAGACCGTTTGAGGGTGGAATATGATATTGATGAGGATACCCTGGACCAGCCGATCCCACCCATGATGCTCCAGACATTGGTGGAAAATGCGATCAAGCATGGCATCAGTCGCTATGAAGGTGGCGGTGTGGTAAAGATCATTTCAGATTTCCGCGACAACAATCATGAACTCATCGTGCGGAATACCGGTAAACTGAATGGGGGCATGACCAGGGAGGGTTTCGGGTTGACCAGTACGGCCAGCAGACTCGGGTTGCTGTTCGGCGAGAAGGCCAGTTTCGAAATCAGCGAAACCAATGGCAACATGGTAGAAGCGCGGGTACGCATTCCCGTGGAGAATTAATGTAAAACCTAACGACTGATGGATACAGCTATGGTAAAAAAAGCCATCATCATCGATGATGAACGGCTGGCGCGCAATGAGCTTAAGAAACTCCTGTCTGAGTATCCTGAAATTGAAGTAGTGGCCGAAGCGGCCAATGCTTCGGAAGGGATCCAGCGCATTGAAGAGTTCCAGCCCGACCTGGTTTTTCTGGACATACAAATGCCCGGCAAGACCGGCTTCGATATGCTGGCCGAACTGGACCGCGCACCGCATGTCATTTTCACCACCGCTTATGACGAATATGCGCTGCGCGCATTTGAAGTCAATGCACTGGATTACCTGCTGAAACCAGTGGAACCCAAGCGACTTTCCGATGCCATCCAAAAACTGGAACACGCGGAAGAGCGGGAAAGTGAAGGCCCTGAAACACCGGCGGTGGCCCGGGGTACACTGGGCGAGAACGACCAGGTTTTTGTGAAGGACGGTGAACGATGCTGGTTCGTGAAACTGACGGATATCCGTTTGTTTGAATCGGTTGGCAATTATGCCAAGGTATTCTTCGGTCCCAACAAGCCGCTAATCCTGAAATCACTGAATGCCCTCGAGGAACGACTCGATGAGCGGGTCTTCTTCCGCGCCAACCGGAAGCATATCGTTAACCTGCGCATGATTGAGAAAGTGGAACCCTATTTTAATGGCGGTTTGCTGCTCGAAATCAAGGGCGGTGAAAAAATAGAAGTCAGCCGCAGGCAGGCGGTTAAGTTCAAGGAAATGATGTCTCTATAAGGAAGTAAGATAGATGATCCTGGAAGGTAGAAGCAGGGTACTTCAAACTTCCAAGGTCTCACATCATACTTTGAATATACCTGCTGCTTTCCTTTATGCTTGCTTCAGCATCGGCGGGAAAATCATGCTCCACGAAAAAATGCTTCATGCCGGATTTTCCGCTGGCGGCAAACAGGCGTTTGAAATCAATGGTGCCTTTACCTACAGGCACAATTTTGCCTTCTTTGTCGAGGTCCTTCACGTGCCAGAGCGGAAAACGCCCTGGGTGCTTGTCAAACAGTGAAACCGGGTCCGTACCGCCTTTGATGCACCAGGCGAGATCCAGTTCCATTTTTATGTCGGCAGGAAGCTGCCCGAGGAAATAGTCGTATGGTATGAGACTGCCTACCGTACGGAATTCCGCGTCGTGGTTATGATAGGCGAAAGTGACGCCCGCTTTTTTTGCCGCCTCACCGGTTTTGCCGAGGATTCCCACGGCCTCTTTCACTTCGCTTTCCGTTTCTATGGGAATGCTGGCGCAGACGAGGTAGGGGAGCGATACGGCGCCCACTTCCTCTACGATTTCCAGGTAGTTGTCGCGCAGGTTACGCATCGGTGGTATGCTGATGGGTTTGCCATCCGCATCAACGGGAGGCTTCGCGTTCGCCGGCATTTTAAAGGGAGCGCCCATGACGTGGTGCGATTTCCAGGAAAGGCCCATGTCTTCCAGCAACTTTTTGAATTCACTGGCTTTCAGTCCGTAAAAACCGCCCTTCCTGCTGAAGGCCGATTCGATTTCGGTATAGCCGGCTGCTTTTATCTTTTGCAGGGTTCCCACCAGGTCCTGGTCGATGGAGCTGAAAAAAGTAAAGAGCTGGATGCCCATGTTTTTCGCTGCGGGCGAAGCTGTCATCGCCTTTAACTCCCGGATGCCGATGCCGGTTCCCAGCCCGAGGAGGGTGGCTTGCCGGATAAAATTTCTGCGTGAATGCATGTTGACTATGGATGGTTTTGCTGAAGGTACATGAATCCCATTTTTCCCATGACTTTTTCCATTTCACTTCGGATCTCGTCGTTGCAAAGGTTGCCGACAGATCCTTCATGGGTATGGTGCAGGGGCGTGGTGGGGTCAAAATGAAACCGGCCTGCCTGGATGTCATTTCCAACCTGCTGGTAGGCCTCGCGGAAGGGTATGCCCTGGTTTACCAGCCGGTTCACGGCCTCCACACTGAAGATGTATTGGTAGATATCTTTCCGCAGAATGTCTTCCTGCACTTCCATCCGGCTGATCATCAGCTGCATCATCGCGAGACAGGCACGGAGTTCTTCGATGGCGGGGAAAAGGATTTCCTTGGTGAGTTGCATCTCCCGGTGGTATCCTGAAGGCAGGTTGGTGCTAAGCAATGTAAGTTCATTCGGCAGCGCCTGTATACGGTTGCACTTGCCGCGGATCAGTTCGAAAATATCCGGGTTCTTCTTATGAGGCATGATGCTGCTGCCCGTGGTGAGATCTTCCGGGAAACGGATGAACCCGAAATTCTGGCTCAGGTACAGGCAGCCATCCATGGCCAGCCGGGCCAGGGTAGCGGCAACGGATGCCAGGGCCATGGCCGTGAGTTTTTCCGTCTTGCCGCGCGTCATCTGGGCGTAGACCGAGTTCCAGTTCAGCGTGGCGAAGCCCAATAGTTCGGTTGTTCGTTTCCGCTGAAGGGGGAAGGAGGATCCGTATCCCGCGCCGCTGCCAAGGGGGTTTTTATCCGCTACGGCAAAAGCGGCGGCCAGCATTTCGGAATCGTCCACAAGGCTTTCGGCATAGGCTCCAAGCCAAAGTCCGAAAGAGGAAGGCATGGCCACCTGCAAGTGTGTGTAGCCCGGCAGCATGACGTCTTTGAGTTCTTCGCTGCGGGTTAACAGCAGGTTGAACAGTTCCTGCACATCCCCGGCAACCTGCCTGAGGGAGGCCCGCAGGTAAAGCTTGATATCCACCGCCACCTGGTCGTTGCGGGAGCGGCCACTGTGGATTTTTTTGCCGGCATCCCCGATCCGTTCGGTGAGCATTAATTCCACCTGGGAATGCACGTCCTCCACGTCCGCACCGATGGTGAATGTCCCGGCCTGGATTTCGCCCAGTATTTCCTTTAGTCCCTTCAGCGCATCGGAGGTTTCACCGGGGGCCATGAGGCCTGCTTCGCCCAGCATGGTAACATGCGCGATCGAGCCCAGCACGTCATATTCCGCCAGGAGGAGGTCGAACTCACGGTCACGCCCAACCGTAAATGTCTCGGTCTGGGCGGTTGTCTGCGTATGGTCCTTTTTCCAGAGTTTCATCTTCGGTTGGTTTTATGGCTCAGGCAGGTTGATGGAAAAATCTGTCGAGCAGGTCAGTATAAAGACGGATACCTTCCCTGACTTCTTCGAGGAAGATGTATTCATCCGGCGTATGACTCCTGGCTGAATCACCGGGACCCATTTTCAGTGCAGGGAAAGGCATCAGGGCCTTGTCCGAGGTGGTGGGTGAGCCATAGGGTTTGCGTCCCATTTCCACACCGGCCCTGACCAGCGGATGATCGAGCGCGATGGACGTGGAGCGCATCCGCATACTCCGGGGCGTCAGCTCGCTCTGCATATGCTGCCGCATCTCGCCCAGGACTTCCTCAAAAGTATAGTGTTCATTCACCCGTACATCCACCACGAAGCGGCAGGATGCGGGCACCACGTTATGGGCCTTGTTTTCTGTTTCAATAACGGTGACGGTCATGCGCGTTGGGCCCAGCAGGTCAGAAACACGACTGAAAGCATGTGCCTGGATCCAGCCAATATCCTCTACGGCCCTCGAAATGGCGTTATCCCCTTCGTTGCGCGCGGCATGACCTGCCCGGCCATGCGCGATGGCGTCAACCACCATCAACCCGCGTTCCGCCACAGCCAGCTGCATCTGCGTAGGCTCACCCACAATGGCGCAGGCCGGCATTTTCCCGTGCATGGGTTCCCGGAAATACGGGTTTTGCAGAAGGGCTTCAATGCCCCCCGGCCCGGATATCTCTTCTTCGGCAGTGGCCGCCAGCGCTATATTCCAGGGAAGGCCTTCCTGTTCGTGGAAATGGAGGAAGGTGGCGATCAGGGACACCAGGGCACCGCCCGCATCGTTGCTGCCAAGGCCGTAAAGCCTGCCGTCTTTCTCAACCGGCTGAAAGGGATCCAGGGTGTACCCGCGGGCGGGCTTAACCGTGTCGTGATGGGAGTTCAGCAGTATGGTTGGCTTTGTATGATCAACATGTTTGTTGAAGGCAAAAACGTTGTTGCCGGTGCGACTGTGTTCCACGCGATGCAGGCCGAGGAAGCGACATATGACACCGGCTGACTGGTCTTCTTCCCTGCTGAAAGAGGGGGTGCTGATCAGTTCTTTCAATAAACCGATGGCATCCTGGTAGTTTGTTGCGAGGTGGTTCATGGTTTTGCTTTGATCAGTTCCTGCAAAGTCAACCCTTCATAGTCATCGATGATTGCCAGCAGCGGAAAGGCAGACAGTTCCTGGCGGGTATGGGTGGTGGCGATGCCAACCACCTGCATGCCGGCGGCCAGTGCGGCCTTCACACCGGAGGGCGTGTCTTCAAAAGCAATGCACGCCGTTGGGTCCGCATGGAGTTTGCGGGCTGATATCAGGTATACGTCGGGATCGGGTTTACCTTTTTTCACTTCTTCAGAGCCGGTGATTGCGCTGAAAAAGTGAGCCATTCCCAGGCCCTCGAGGGTAAATTCAATATTCTTTGCGTCGGCCGCCGTCGCCAGCCCTATGGGAATGCCCGCCTCGTATATGCTTGACAGGAATTCTTCCAGGCCTTTAATCGGCTTGATGTGGGGGCCATAGAGTTGCCGGTAGACGGCTTCCTTTTGCATGCCCAATTCCATGATCCACTCTGGATCCTGCACATGGGGCATGAACCTTGGAATTACTTCTTTGATCGTTCCAACATTCTTTTGGTGAAATTCCTCGTCTGAGATTTGGATATTGTATTGAGCAAGAAATTCCATCCATGCCCGGTGATGGAAATACATGTTGTCAACCAGTGTTCCATCCATGTCAAAGACGAGTCCTTCAGTAGTCTTGTGCATACAATTCTTTTATGGTACGATGGTGGTTCCCGCATGGCCATTCACGAGCATCGGAAGGTTTTCCGCCTGCCCGATGATTACCTTGCCCACACCCGATGCAATGGCCTGGAAAGCATTATCCAGCTTGGGAATCATGCCTGCAAAAATTTTACCGTCTTTCTTCAGTTCCGCGTACAGGGCCGGATCGATTCGGGGTATGACGCTGCTGTTATCTTCGGCGTCCAGCAATACGCCTGCTTTTTCAAAGGAGTATACCAGTACGGTATGGTATATGCTGCTCATCGACCTTGCGATTTCCTGGGCGATGGTATCCGCATTGGTATTCAGGAGCTGACCGTGCCCATCGTGCGTGATGGGTGCCAGCACGATACTGAGGCCTTCACGAAGCAGGGCGTCGATCCTGGCACTGCCGATTTCCGTTACATCGCCTACATATCCATAGTCAACCTGCGCATGGGAACGTTTACGGGCTTTCACCAGCCCCGCATCCGCGCCGCAGAGTCCGATGGCATTGGTGCCAAGGGCCTGCAGGGAGGCCACCACCTGCTTATTGATCAGTCCCGCATACACCATGGTTACAATGCGCAGGGTATCCTTGTCCGTGATTCTCCGTCCCTCCACCATCTGCTGGGGTACCTGGAGTTCCTTTGCCAGCTGGGTAGCCACTTTGCCGCCGCCGTGCACAAGGATCTTGTTTCCAGGCATGGAAGCGAAATGTTCCAGGAAACCTTTCAGGCGTATTTCATCATCGATGATATTGCCGCCCACTTTGATGATATGCAGTACCTGTTTTTCCATCAGCGCTGCCGGATCGTTTTCAGTAATTCCGCCAGCACGGCCTGGGCCGCCCAGACGCGGTTGGACGCTTCCCGCGTAACGATGCTTTGCGGCCCGTCCAGCACTTCATCGCTGAGTTCCACATTCCGGCGCACCGGCAGGCAATGCATAACCCGGGCCTGGTTGGTGAGGGCGAGCTTTTTATCGGTCAGCATCCATCCCGGATCATTGCAGTAAATCTTACCGTAGTCCTGGTATGTGCTCCAGTTTTTAACGTACACGAAATCGGCGCCGGCCAGCGCTTTGTCCTGGTCGTACTCAAGGGTTGCCTTACCGGTGAACTTCGGATCCAGTTCATAGTCTTCCGGGTGGGTAATCACAAAATCCGCTTCTCCCCAGGCATTGACCCACTGGGCAAAACTATTGGCCACGCACTGCGGGAGGGGTTTTACATGGGGCGCCCAGGAAAGGACGATCTTGGGACGCCTGCCCTGCAGGGCAGGTGTTTCGTTTATGCTTTCCTGTATGGTGATGATATCGGTAAGGCTTTGCAGCGGGTGCAGCGTGGCGCTCTCCAGGCTTAGTACCGGAATGCCAGCGTACCGGATGAACTGGCGGATGTATAGTTCGCTGTAGTCGTCTGCCTTGTTCTTGAGTGATGGGAAGGTACGAATCGCCAGGATGTCAAAATATTTGCCGAAGATGGGTGCCGCATCTTTTACATGCTCCACCGTGTTGCCACTCATGATGGCTTCGTCTTCAAATTCCAGGGCCCATCCATCCTGTCCAACATTGAATACGATACATTCCATGCCCAGCTGCTGCGCCGCAATCTGGGTACTCAGTCGTGTCCGCATGCTGGGATTCAGGAAAATGCACCCGATCCTTTTTTGTTGTCCCAGGGTTTTGCTTTTCCAGGGGTCCTGTTTGAAAGCCAGGGCCTGGCTGACCAGGGAAGGAATGTCTGCAACGTCTTCAACGGAGATGAATTGATTCATGGTATGTTCGATGTTCAATATTCGACGTGAGGTGTTCGTGGTTCATGGTTCATAGTTCATGGTTCATGGTTCATAGTTCCTGGATCGTGGGTTAATAATGGGTGCAGATGGTTGTTGGAAAAAGGTATTCACCATGAACCACGAACCATGAACCATGAACTAACTGTGAACCGGGAACCTTGAATGCTGTACCTCCTGGCTTACCGCATCAAGGAAGGCATCCGCATCTTCCCTGCTCAGGGCCAGTGAAGGTAGCAAACGGATGACGTTTGGCTTTGCTTCGCCGGTAAAAATCCGGTGCCTGAAGAGCAGGTTCTTTTTCATGTCCTTGGCATCTTCCGGCACATCGAAACCGATCATCAGACCGCGCCCGCGTACCTGGCCCAGGCCCGGTATTTTTTTCAAGGCATCCACCAGGTAGTCGCCTATATGCAGCGCATTCTCCATGAGTTGTTCCGTTTCCATCACTTCCAGTACGGCCAGCGCTGCCGCGCAGGCAAGGTGGTTACCCCCAAAAGTGGTACCCAGCATGAAATGTTTGGGCCTGATATGCGGGGCGATGATGATGCCGCCGACGGGGAAGCCATTTCCCATGCCCTTGGCCATGGAATAGATATCGGCCTGCACACCGGCATAATCGTGGCTGAAAAATTTCCCGCTGCGGCCATACCCGCACTGGACACTGTCCGCGATATACACGGAACCATAAGCATCGCAACAGTTCCGGATGGTCCGGAGGAATTGTTCATTAGCCAGGTTGATGCCCCCCACGCCCTGGATACCTTCGATAATTACGGCGGCAATCTCATCGCCCTGCTTTCGGAAGCAGTCTTCCAGGGCTTGCTCATCGTTGAAGGGAAGGAATATGATATTTTCCGTCTGGTTAACGGGTGCCACGATATTGGGATTATCCGTTGCCGCCACGGCGAGGGATGTCCGGCCATGAAAGCTTTTGCGGAAAGCGATGATTTTTTTGCGCCCCGTGTGAAATGATGCCAGCTTCATTGCGTTTTCGTTCGCCTCTGCCCCTGAATTACAGAGGAAAAGCTGGTAGTTGCCCTTTCCAGACACCTCGCCCAGTTTTTCGGCCAGTTCTTCCTGCAGGGGGATGCGTATGGAATTGCTGTAAAAACCAACCTGTGCCAGCTGGCGGGTGATCCTGTCCACATAGTGCGGGTGTGTGTGACCAATGCTGATCACGGCATGCCCTCCATACAGGTCGAGGTAACGATTGCCCTGGTCGTCCCAGACATGAGATCCCCTGGCCCGTGTGATGGTGATGGGGTTAATCGGGTATACATCAAACAGGTTCATAATGACGCCGCATTTGTTGGTTAAAAAAAGTTTGCCTTCAGGTTGAGCCCGGCCCTTTCATCGAGCCCGGACATCAGGTTCATATTTTGCACCGCCTGTCCGGATGCGCCCTTGAGCAGGTTGTCGATTACGGAGTGCACGACCAATTTGCTGCCTACTTTTTCAAGCTGCAGGATGCACTTGTTGGTATTGACGGCCTGTTTCAGGTATATCGGGTCCCGGCTTACCAGGGTGAACGGATGGTTATGGTAGAAACTGTCGAAGATTTCCAGCAGTTCAGACTCTTTCAGGTCGCAATGGACCTGTGCACTCACAAAAATACCACGGCTGAAATCACCTCGCCAGGGAATAAAATTCAGGTCAATATCAGTGCCAGGACTCAGTTGCTTGAGCGATGCACTGATTTCCTTCAGGTGCTGGTGGGTCAGCGTCTTATAGGCCTGGATATTGTTGGTCCGCCAGCTGAAATGCGATGTAGGCGCGAGGCTTTGTCCCGCACCGGTGGAGCCCGTAATCCCGGTTACATGCACTTCGTCCAGCAGCCCGGCTTTGGCAAGGGGCAGCAGTGCCAGCTGGATACCAGTGGCAAAACAGCCCGGGTTGGCGATGTTGTGTGCGTTGCGGATTTTTTCCCGGTTGAGCTCCGGCAATCCGTAGGTGAAATGACGATGGCCGATACTCGCGGAGGCGGGCAGTCGAAAGTCCTGCGACAGGTCGATGACTTTTATATGGGCGTCGATGTCATGCGTTTCCATGAATTTCCGGGCCTCTCCATGACCCACGCAGAGAAAAAGCAGGTCAATGTCCTGGCTGATTTCACCGGT
>JALOMP010000021.1 GCA_025455365.1 Chitinophagaceae bacterium
ACGCCTTTTTTTGCGCTTAACTGCAGCCAGGGGATAGTCTCTTCCAATTCCCAAAGTAATATGCATCGATTTATCTACAGCCTTGTACTCGTATTATTTTTTCATTTTTCAAATGCTCTCTCCCAACAAATCGATTCCCAAAAATTGCTTAAGGACATTGAAACGCTTTCTTCCAAGGAAATGGAAGGCAGGAGAACGCTCGAACCTGGTGGACTCAAGGCGCGGAAATATATTCAGGACCGATTCAGGGAACTTGGCTTGGCGACGCAATACAAAGACTATCTACAGTTTTTCGATTTTACGGATCGACGAGGTGCAACTGACTACGCCGGGGCCTTGTATCGACAATGCGCCCATCGTGTGTTACCAGATCGGTATATACGAGTGGGAGGTGGAATTACCTTTTGCAACGCAGGGCTATACCATCGCCTATCAACGTTGTTGCCGGATTGAGAACATTACCAATGTGGTGAGTTCTTCCAACACGGGCGCTACCTATGTAGCCACCATCCCAGGTACCACCACCTTTCCCCAGGCACCCGTAAACAGTACCCCCGTTTTCCGTGGAAGCGATACGGTGTTGATCTGCCAGGACAATCCTTTTGTGTACGATTTTAGCGCCACCGATGCAGACGGAGACTCGCTGGTGTATACATTTGATGAAGCCTACGACTACGCCAATACGGTGACACCCCAGCCCGCCGTTGCCGGGCCGCCTCCATACGTGTCCCTCCCCTATAGTTTTGGATTTTCCGCGTTCAGTCCGATGGGCACCGGCGTGACCCTGAATAAGTCAACCGGACTCATGTCCGGCATCGCCCCGGCCGCCGGTATATATGTAGTGACGGTCACCGTGCTGGAGTTCCGCGCGGGCATCCTGTTGAACAGCCACCGAAAGGATCTTCACGTGAAAGTGGCAGCCTGTTCCATCGCGGCCGCTGATCTCCAGCCAGAATATGTTTCCTGCGACGGCTTTGAAGTCACTTTCCAAAACCGGTCCAACAGCCCGCTGATACAGACCTTTTTCTGGGATTTTGGGCTGCCCGGTGCAGCCGACACATCCAACCAGGCGAGGCCAACATTTACCTTCCCGGATACAGGCACGTACAGGGTAACCCTGATCACCAACCGTGGCAGAGACTGCTCTGACACGGCAGTTACGATTGCGCGGGTCTATCCCGGATTTTTCGCCGGCTTTGACGTACAGGAAGGATGCAAGGACGTGCCCCTCCAATTCAACGACCGGACCACCACACGTTACGGTGTAGTGGATTTCTGGCGATGGTCTTTCGGCAACCCGCAGGTAAATCCCGATACGTCAAGGTTACAAAACCCGGTATATACCTATCCGGCCCTGGGGACCTATGAAGTGCAGCTCATCGTTGGCAGCAGCAAAGGATGCCGGGATACCGTGGAACACCAGGTGAACGTGCTTGCGAGACCACCGCTGCTGGTATCCAATGATACGATACTGTGTAATCTCGATACGATTCGATTAAGCGCCATTGGTGTGGGTGCTGTCAGCTGGAGCCCCAATATCGCCATCAGCGATCTTACCAGTGCCAACCCACTGGTAAGCCCGGACCAGAGCATTACATACTATGTTACCCTCACAACGGCGCCAGGTTGTGTAAACACTGACTCCATCTTCATTGATGTGCGGTCGACCGTGAATGTCAACGCAGGCAATGATACCACCATCTGCCTGACCGATTCCATCCGGCTCAACACAAGCAGTGATGGATTAACCTATCAATGGCAACCAGCGGCCAGCCTGAACGATCCCAACGCGAAAAATCCTGTTGCCAGGCCGGCGGGGAATACTACCTATACCGTTGTTGCCAATATTGGGCGATGCGAGGCTTCTGACGCGATGACGGTCACCACGGTACCCTACCCCGCCGTACAGGTAAGCAATGATGAAACGATTTGTTTCGGGGACTCGGTACAGATCTTTGCATCGGGCGGATCATTTTACCGTTGGATTCCGGCAACCGGGTTGTCCGATAACGACATCCCCAATCCGATCGCCAAACCGCTTGTCAGCACCAGCTATCGCGTAGCGGTCAGGAATGAAGGAGGATGCCCGAAGGCGGCTTTTGATTCCGTCCTGGTTACGGTGATTCCGCCCGTACCTGCTTTTGCAGGCAATGATACCACCGTGGTGGTTGGACAGCCACTGCAATTAAACGCCAGTGGCGGCGATGTATACGTATGGACCCCGACTACAGGTCTTTCCAACCATCTCATCAGCAACCCGATAGCCAACCTGAATGACGACATATCCTTTATCCTGCGGGTGGCCACCGATGACGGTTGTTTCGCGTTTGACACCCTGAATGTGCGGGTATTTAAAACGGCGCCTGATATTTTCGTGCCCACCGGCTTCACGCCCAACGGAGACGGCCTGAACGATTTCCTGGTGCCGATACCTGCGGGCATCAGCGAATTCGAATACTTCAGGGTATACAACCGCTATGGTCAGCTTGTTTTCTCCACAACGGAAGTTGGGAAGGGATGGGACGGTAAAATCGCCGGAAAGGACCAGGGAAGCGATACCTTCGCGTGGTATGTAAAAGGCAGAGATTATACAGGCAAGGCGATTTTTAAGAAAGGAACGTCTACGCTCATCCGATAATTCTTTTCAGTTACAGCTATGAACAGACATGTGATCGTCACGGGCGCCAGCTCGGGATTCGGCAAAGCCATCGCGGAAACTTTCGCACGCGGCGGAGACCACCTGATTATTACGGGACGCAGGAAAGACAGACTGGAACAACTCGCCGAAAGCATGCGGAAAACCCATAATACCAGGGTACTCATCCTTGATTTCGACGTGCAGGACAAAAAATCCGTCCGGGATGCCGTTGCTTCGATTCCCGTTGAATGGCACCCGGTTGACATCCTGGTGAACAATGCGGGACTGGCCCTGGGGAGGGATTATTTCGAAGAGGCGGATATGAACGACTGGGAAACCATGATGCAGACCAATGTGATGGGGCTGATCTATATGACCCGGGCGGTTTTCCCGATCCTGCGCAAAGGAGGAGGCGGCCATATTATCAATATGGGGTCCATTGCCGGCAAGGAAGTATATGAAAAAGGCAATGTCTATTGTGCGTCCAAACATGCGGTAGATGCCCTCAGCCAGTCCATGCGCACGGACTTCCTGCGTCATGCGATAAAGGTTACGGCCATCCACCCAGGGGCGGCGGAAACGGAATTTTCACTTGTCCGCTTCAAAGGCGATGAAACAACCGCAAAATCGGTATACACTGGTTTTCAACCACTTCGTGCGGAAGATGTAGCGGATGCCGTCCACTACTGTGCCAACCTGCCCCCGCATGTTTGCATTAACGACCTGGTAATCATGCCTGCCGCACAGGCCAGCTCAGTATATTTCCACAGGGAATAATTTTCAAGGACGGAAAACGTTTTTTAGGTGGCACGAGCCGCCCAAAACCCTGGCAAATCCGTACTCATGAAAAAGCGTCTCTCCTTCTGCGGCCTCCTGGCCGGCATGGCTTTAAGCCTCGCGTCCTTTGGACAACAGGATGTTATCAGGCTTGGCCCCTGCGAAAATGATTTCATCAAAAGACAGGCCGACAGCCTTAAACAACTGCTGACAAAGAACGGATTCATGATCCTACGCGAAGCGCAGGTGGAAATGGAAAGCGAATACGAACTCCCCGTAATCATACCCATGACGGAAGGTACCTGGTACCAGGTGGTATTCATCGGCGACATCCGCTCCAAAACCTATGAAGTGAGGATGTATGACTACGACGAAAAACAGGTGGTCTACAAGAAAAATCAATGGGGCGATGTGGACGGCAACATCATCATGTATTCCTATATACCCAAAATGTCTGAATTTCATATGATCAAACCCGTCCAGGTAAACAAAGTGCAGAAAAAGAATCTATGTGGATATATACTTCTGTTGAAGAAGGTGGTGCAGTGAGAAGAGTTCACAGTTAACGGTTCATAGTTCATAGTTCACAGTTCATAGTTCATAGTTGATGGTTCATGGTTAAGCGATTATAGCTATTCCATGAACCATTGGCATTTTACGACTCAGCAATCACCACAATATTTGATATTTTAGAAGTTTAACCATGAACCATGAACCATGAACCGTTAACTACTCCCTACTGAGCCAGCGATATACGTACCTGCACACCCGCCCGGGTATTGACAACAGGGGCTGAACTGGAGATATATGGATTAACCCGGCGCTGATCGAAGTAGAGCTGGATGTTGATGCGATTGCTCAACACGTAATCTATCGTTGGCCTGATGGTAATTACTTTCTGCCCGCCCGTGGCAAATGCGTTCGACTGATCCAGCCGGCTATTCGAGTTGATGTCATCACGGATACTGAAGTCGAGGGTGAACGTAATGTCATTCTCCAGCTCCTTCGCGGGCCCCTTCTTGCTGAGCTTAACTTTAAAAGGCAACGGGAATCCGCGCTTGCGCCAGCGCAAGCCGATGGTTGTTTCCGTGGACCGCACTTCGCTGAGCTGGTAATCAACCAGGCTCAGGCTCAGGGTTCGGCTCTTCCGGAACTCCAGTCGACCCGAGAACTGGCCGGTGGTGGCAAAATCAAATCCCGCCAGTGGCGCGAACTCCTCGCGGATGGAAATGTTCGGCACCAGGAAATATGGCACAAAGTTCCCCGACAGGGTATCAATGAATGAAGGGTAGCCAAGCCCCAATTCGTCGTTGAACAGCAGCGCGGAGTTGAAACTGTTCATACTCAGCGTGCTGTTATACCCATGCGTGATGGTAAAATTCGTAAAGATTTTCTCCAGTGATTTAATACGACTCAGACCGGTGTAGGTTATCCGCCAGTTTGGTCTCGGCAGGTACCCGGAGAAAGGATTCGCCTTCACATAATTGCCGGAAGATGAATTCAGCAACGCAACACTGTTCGGGTCTTTGTTCGTGTACGCCGCAATGAAGGAAGGAATCAGTACATCCTGGGCATAACGGCCATAGCCGATATAGTATCCGTCGGCCCCCACACCCGGGCTGTAACTGTTCTTTTCACCAAGGCGCTTGGATAAAATCAACCGGTTATCTTCAAATCGCCTGAATGTTTCACTGATGTTATTTGGATCAAATTTCTGGAACAGCGTCTGGAAGGCAATATAGCTAATACTGAAACCTCCCCCGGAGTACGGATTCAGTGACGCAAAACTACCCGAGCCTGTTGTATCCTTAAAGAGGGTGGTATAGGTCTTGTTAAGGGTTTTGTCCATGTTCAGGTCAATGATCAGATCACGCACCGGCTCCAACTGTGCCGTAATGGCCAGCCTATGGTCATAGGTCTGCCGGAAAAGGTTATTCAGGAATGGGTCCTTTGTGATCAACCCTTTGGCGGCGGCATCGTATAGCCAGTTGCTGTCTGGCTGGCGTCCAAATACAAAGTCCAGGCCGGGGGCCATGCTCTTGAAATTGTTACCCAGGAACTTGGTACTGTCCATATAGCCGGGCAGGAAGGTTGTGCCACCTTCATTATAGTTGACCCCTACACGTTTAATCGCGGTGAGGATTCCCAGGATAACCCTTGACGTACCGCTGAGCTCAACTTCCTCCTTACGCTTTTTAGACTTTCTTTTTGCATTCGCGCTGTCTGCCCTGGTGGAGTCTTGCGGCATCGGGGGGGGCTGTTGCATCGCCGGTTCATTCAGCTTGCGCAGTAAACGACTCTTGGTGTACAGCTGTGCAAAGTTGAATTCCATGGTAGCCCCTTTCTGCTGCCCGTTCTGGATTGTATTACCCAGGTTCACGGCCAGCCTCGATGCCCCGATCCAGCTGTAATTGGTCCTGTAGGCCAGGTTGATCGTAGTCCAGTCGAGGAAGGGAAACAGCGTGGTAGGGAAATTATATACAAAATCAGTGCTTTGGCTATAGAGCGTATTCCGGCCACCCTTCTTCACATTGTTCCAGACGGTATCTTTCTCAGCCTTGGTATCAATCCTTCCATAGGGTTCATCCACCCGCGAATTGTTAATGGCCTTGAAATCGACATTAAAACTCTTGGTCAGGTCCCAGCGAAGGTTATAATTGCGGTCAATTACAAAATACTTATCGTAGGTTTCCGGAATCTTGTAAGGGCCACCACCCACATTGCGTGGCCTGATCGCACCGAACTGGCGTCGCGTATCCCACCGTGCACCCAGCAGGTTGGGCCGGGTGTTGATATTAAAACTGCGCGCGAACTCGAGCATTTTTGAATTGGATTTAACGCGCTTTCGGAAAGGCTCCCAATATTTCGGCTGCGTGACATAGTTATACCCGATACCGGCCATCTGCTTCTTTACTTCGTTGTTTTCAATGAGCGGATTGTGCTGCCTGGTGGCCGTATACGAATAACTCAGGTCGAAGTTGGAAATGCTCCACAGTTTGATCTTTTTGTTCGGTGTTGGCAGTTTGCGGACATTGGTAAAATTCACCGTACTGATGCTGGTGAAATCGATCGCCTGTGAGCGGATAGAATCTCCCTCCGCACCGCCAAATGCCTTGATCTTCTGCTTCAGGATTACGTCCTTGTCGTACGGGTCAAATTGAGGCGTACTGACGATCTGTGAATAGTTCGCAAAGAATGGTATTTCGATATTCGCGCGGCGCGGCAGCAGTTTACCCAGCTGCAGGTTGGCCGACAAGTCAAACTGCGAAAAGTCGTCGCGGTAGCGGTCGTTCACCCGTTGTTCCAACTGTCCGAAGCCGATTGTATGAATATTTCCGGACATGGAAAGGGTACCCAGATCAGCCAGTTGCATATTCACCTGGCCTACGGCCGCCCATCCGCCCTGTTCGTTGATTCCGGACAGGCGGAGTTCATTAATCCAGACTTCGCTGTAGGTAGGCCTGCCCCCGGACGGATCCCTCGCATTTTCCACGCCCACCAGGATACCACGTACCTCACCCATATTGGGATTACCCATGATGGAGTATGTCCTGCCATCGATCACTTCGCGGTAAATCGCCGATGGATTGGAACTCGAAACATTCCGCCTGATTTTCAGCCCGACGAAGTCGGCCAGGTTCACCTCCAGGCTGTTGATATCCGGCCAAATCACTTCAGGGTCGCTGCTGCCGAAGGGAGTCAGCTGCAGGGGATATTTAATTTCGTAGTAGTTGTTGATGAAATCATTCCCGATCCGGATAACCGCATAGAGTTCTCCATCATTCAGGGAAGGCTGGCCTACCTGGCTCTCCGCATGCATGAACATGGACAGCTTGGAATACTGGCGCAGGTCCAGGTTGAGTGTCTTGAACACCCCGCGGGCCTCACCCTCCTGCAGGTTGCCCACCGCCATGGAAAGCGACTGTTCGTTCTGCAGGATATTGATGCCGCCATTGCTCAGCGCCTGGACGCGTTCAATGCCCGGTGGGATACGGTAGGGAATGGGCTCGCGTTTATCGTTCTCTTCGATGTTCACCGCCGTCACATTAAAGGACGTGGATCCATTCAGGTCGATGGGCTTGTAGAGACCACTGCTGTCAATGTCATAAGAGAACCGCCTCCAGTTGTTCCGTACCAGTTCCAGTTTGGCGAAACGAAGGACGACGGAATCTTCAAAATCAGTCAGGAACATCCGCATGAAACGGACCGACTTAAAATCAGGGATCTCGCCTACTTTCCGGTCATATTGGCTTACGGGTATGCGGAACTGGTACCATATCTGGTCCTGGCGGGTACCATCGGCCAGTTGTACATTCACCACTTTGCGGTCTGTAATAAAGTTTTGTCCCACCTGCATGGAAGGATCCATGGACGGTTTGATATCCACCCTGTACTGAAAATATTCCTCTGATTCATTGAGGGTATTGTCGCGGTTCAGGTCTTCATTGTCCGGGTAAAGGGTGAAAGCCTCCGCGAAATCGGAACCGGCTGTGGCAATCGGGGAGTTGCCATGCGGATTGTTGAACTGCTTATAACGTCCAAGGATACCTGTACCAAGCTGGTCGTAGAGCGCATCGCGGTAGTACCGGAAATTGTCGGCCGAAGGGTCGTTAAGGGCATCCTGGTATGCTTTTGAACCGGCGCCAAAAGTATTTGCCAGGTCCGTAAGGTATTGCTCCCTTACCCTGACTTCCGCTGTATCCGTCAGTCCGTCGAAACCCACATCCTGGTATGGCCTGTCTGCGGGATCATTGCTGAAAGCCTGGGTAACCTGTATGGGATTCAGCGGCGAAGTGCCCCAGTTGGAACTGGTGGTTGCCGCGGGAATGGTGGGTGTAGCCAGGCCGTTTTCATAGAATCGCCTGGAGTCTTTCAGGACATCCTCAGAGATATTGCCCATGTTAAAATACAGGGAACCGCCAGCAGGGTTGGTTTCCTTGATGAAGGGGTCGAGGATCCAGAATTCGATGAATTCTATATTGGCCGTTTCGAAGTCGGTCTGGTCGATCCCGCGCATGATGCCGCCCCATCGATTGCGGGGATTACTCAACTGGCCACTGGCGTTGATGCCGGTGGCATCGTAGTTATAAGGGCCCTTGTCTTTCGGGTAATAGGACAGGTCAAATGTTACCAGCTGGTTCAACCCGAAATCGGGTGTGCGCTGGGGAAAGATCTCCTGCTGGGCTACACTCCTCACTCGGGGGTCAGACAATTCCTCCAGGTCGTTGCGGATCGGGTTGTTGGGGTTGTTTTTTTCCTGGAGGATGGGCTCGATATTATACCAAGCCAGTTTGGCGCGGTTCTTTCCGTAATCCAGGTTGTCGAAAAGACTCGCTTCCGGAAACAGGATATTGCCATTTTTGTCCGTGGCGCCAAAAGGTGTAGATGCCAGCGACCAGCTGATGAGGGGGAAGCGCAGGTCAATGCTGGCCTTGGTACCCTCGAAATCATCCACATAAATCAAACCATTTTCCCCCTCCCCGATCTGCGGCGAATGCCCCGGGATCATATGGGCAGCTTCGGCGAAAGCGGATATGCTGGACATTCCCTGGGGCTTGTAATTAGGCAAATATCCAAGCCATTTGTTCAGCCTGGGAAGGGTATTGTTATAGTTCAGGTCCACGCCGGCCATGGTGTTCCGGATCGGGTCAGAACCATATTCCATCTTGGTAAAGAAAGGACGTTCACTGAGTCTCACAACGGTACCGCCTACACTAAGTTGCTTGTTGACCAGGTAGTCCCAGCGGAGTCCCAGGTACGTCCGTTGCTGGACGCCGAACGTGGCGTTGTTTTCAAACTGGACATTGATGGGAACGCCGGAAGCACGTATCGCCTGGTTGATGATCCGGACGGTGCCGGCCACATAGTCAATAACATAATCCACATTCTCCTGCAATACCGTACCGCCGGCCGTGACCGTCACCGATCCCTGCGGGATATTGAAGGCATTGAGCGAGATATCGCCCGTATTGCCACCGGACCGCGAAGTCCCGCGCATGATAAAGCGATTCAGGTTGGCATAGGTCTGCGCGATGGCCTTGATGGTATCGTACAGCGGATAATACAGGTATTTTTCGCGCAGGGAGGGATCGGTGGTGAAAATATATTCCAGGTCGCGTCCAAAAGGTTCGAGTACCGGGAAAATGATGCGACTTTGCGATGAATTGATCGTGTAGCCTTCCACGTAGTCAAAGACCCCGTCCGGTTGCGGGTCGTTCTGGTTGTTGAGCCTGTCGAGGTTCAGCAGCGTCAGGAGGGGCACACCCGCCTGGTCTCCTTCTGGAATGTACCGCTTTTCACCACCACCGGGTTCCTCGTACATGATGTTGAACTGGAAATCCGGTCTTTCCAACTGGCCATAGCCGATGGTGTAGATGTTCTTCATCATCAAATCCCAGATGGGCAACGCCGTCCGCTGAGAAGTGGCTTTAAGTAGTTTCAGGAAGAGGATTTTCTGTACACCGCTCGTAGAGTCCACCGGTACATCCTGGGAGAATTCACCAACCTGGTATACCCTTCCATTGACCGTGTACTGGTAAGCCACGGCAAGCACTTCATCCGGTTGAAGTGTAACATTCAACGAGATGAAACCCAGCTGGCGGTTGAAGAAGTACTGCGTGGAATCCAGCTTGCGGGCAAAGGTCTTTTCGAAATCCTGTACCGGGAGCAGACCCAGGCTGTTAAGGTAGTTTCCGATCAGTGCCGGGTTGCGACTGTTTGGGTTTGAAATGATCTTCGAGTACAGATCATTTGAATTGTTGTTCGGATAGGTTTGCCCGGGAATCGGGTTGACCACGGGAGGCTGCTGGTAAGGATTCTGTTCGGCAAGGTCCATCAAACCCACCACATCTCGCGTGTTGGTTGTAGCACCTGTCCTGTTCGTGACCCATACTTCCAGTCGCAACAACTGCTCCTGCGTATTGACGATGGGCAGGTTCTTCATCGCGTTGTTGTAATTGTTGCGGAAGTACTGCCCCAGGAGGAAGTGCCTGTTTTCTTCATATTCATCGGCCTTGACCTGGAAAGGCTGGGTATTGGATCCACCCTGCAATGCAACGGACTGGCGTTGCGAACGCTGGTTGGCGAAAATGGTGGATACCCAAAATTTGCCGAACTGCATCTGGGTTTTGATACCAAACAGCTGTTGTGCGCCTGGGATCAGCGTTCCCTTGGTGGCAAAGGAAGTGTTTCCCACTTCGATCTTACGGAAGATCTCTTCACCGGTTCCGGTATAATCCAGTTTCAGCTGGTTTTCAAAGTCGAAGGTCGATTGCGTGTTGTAACTGATCGGCATGCGCAGCTTATCGCCCACACTGCCCACCACATTCAGGTTGGCCGCCATATCGAAGTCCAGGCCACCATTTTTGCGGGCCCTTTCCGGGAGCGTGGGATTCTTGATGTTCTGTCCCTGGTAGCCGGCGGTGAGGTTTACTTCGCCCTGCGGCCGGATATCCACTTTGCCCGATCCAAAAAGCCTGTTGAACAGGTCGTTGCCCATGGTCAGCTTGGGTTTCTGCAAACGCCGGTTGAGCAGGCTGGACGTACTGGCCCTGTCATGGAAATAATCCCTTTCGGCCTTACGGCTCTGAATCCGCATATACTCATCGAAAGTCAGGGAAGTAGGCTTCCGGAAATAACTGTTGCCAATTTTCTCGATGATGTAATATTCGCGGGTCTTGGGATCGAAAACGATCGAATCGCGGATATTGGCTGGATCCTTCAGGTCGAAGGCATTGCGGTTCTGGTAAGTCAGCTTATCGCCCCTCCGGTCCTGCAGGGGATAACGGAGCGAGTCGATACCGGGAAAGCTATCTTTAAGAGGGAGCCTGGCGGTGTCCAGGGGAGGCAGGGTATCCTGCTGCACAGGGGGCGACTGCTGCCATGGCCTGTTTGAAGGCCATGCCCATGTGTTCAGCCATAAGAGCATGAAACACCCCAGCAATGGTATTGAAACCAAACGTCTCGCCAATTTTTACGCCAGATTGTTGTTGGGTAGAGTTCAGTTCAAATAAACTGCAGGGCTTTTTTAATGATGATTTCCAGGGTTTGCGTTTCGGGAGACAACTGGACCGCTTTCCGTACAGCCGTTTCGGCGGCCGCACGGGGTATGCCAAGGGCCACCAGGGCATTTAACGAATCCTGCTCTAAAGTATTGTATATGAATGAAGAATTGCTGTTTTCCACGACCGTTTTCGATAGTTTATCTTTTAATTCCAGGACGATCCTTTCGGCCGTCTTTTTGCCAATCCCTTTTACCTTCTCAAGCGTCCGGCTATCCCCCCCTGAAATCGCCCTTGCGATTTCTTCCGGTTTAAGGGAAGACAGCATCATCCGGGCAGTGGCTGCACCTACCCCGTTGATGCCGATCAACTGGACAAACATCAGCCGCTCTTCCGGTTCAAAAAATCCATACAGGGTCTGCCCGTCTTCCCGGAATTGCTGGTAGATATACAGTTTTATCTTCTCCAGCGCCTGTAACTGGGAGTACGTATGCAGGCTGATCTGCACTTCGTACCCTACCCCGTTGACTTCCAGGTGTACCATCGAAGGCGACTTAAATGTCAGGATTCCGCTCAGGTATGCAATCATCGTACCAAGTTGATGCTCAGGCTCCCCTGCCTGGCCATACATCCACAAAAAGGGACAAGGTAAAAGACAAAAGAGCGGTAAAAATAGGCTCTTTTCACCGGATCAAAACCGGTAATCCAACGCCCGATCAGGTGATTTTGGCCCCAATTCGTACTTTAGCGCATTCAAATCAAGACCCACTAACCTCATGCGCACAAAAATTACCGCCGCGATCACTGCCATAGGAGCCTATGTCCCCGAAGACAAACTTACCAATGCCGACCTGGAAAAAATGGTGGACACCAACGACGAATGGATCAAATCCCGCACGGGCGTATCCGAAAGGAGAATATTGAGGGGCGAAGGTAAAGGCACTTCGGACATGGTTGTTCCCGCCGTGAAGGCCCTTTGCGAAAAACGGGGCATTGAACCGAACGATATCGACTGCCTGATCGTGGCTACCGTTACGCCGGATATGTTATTCCCGTCCACGGCCAATATAGCGTGCGATAAGCTTGGCATCAAGAATGCATGGAGTTTTGATATCCTGGCTGCCTGCTCCGGATTTCTGTATGCGCTTACCACCGGCGCCGCTCTGGTGGAAAGCGGTCGGTACAAACGCGTGGTTGTTTGCGGTGCAGACAAGATGAGTTCCATCGTGGACTACAGCGACCGTACCACATGCATCCTGTTTGGGGACGGTGCCGGCGCCGTGCTCCTGGAACCCAATATCGGTGGTTTTGGTGTCCTGGACAGCATTCTGAAGTCTGACGGCAGCGGCGGCAAACACCTGCACATGAAAGCCGGCGGATCCCTCCGGCCAGCCAGCATAGAAACCGTTACCAATAAGGAACATTATATCTACCAGGAAGGTCAGGCTGTATTCAAGTTCGCTGTAACCGGTATGGCGGATGTGGCCTATGAACTGATGCAACGGAACAACCTGGAATCGGATGACATCGCCTGGCTGGTGCCGCACCAGGCAAATAAAAGGATCATTGATGCCACGGCCAACCGGATGGGTCTATCGCCGGAAAAAGTCATGCTCAACATCCAGCATTATGGCAACACCACGGCAGCAACCATACCGCTTTGCCTCTGGGATTACCGAAAGCAACTTAATAAGGGCGATAATATCGTACTGGCCGCATTCGGTGGAGGGTTTACCTGGGGAGCGACCCTGGTGAAGTGGGAGTATTGAAGAAGTAGAATTTAACCTGATTCATTTCTTCTTCCTGCAATACAGGATGAAATCCGTTGCCGGCAGTTTCGTTTCCCCCAGGGCGCGCATCATGGCCACCAGTTGTCCCCGATGGTAAGTGCCGTGATTGAAAACATGCATGACCATTTCCGCAATGGGCTGCTTGAATTGTTCCTTCCTGGAATTTTGGTATGCGAAGACATGCGTCAACTGCATTTCTGTCGCCTTCAGCACCCAGTCCTCCCATAGCGCACTCTGGTTCAACAGCCCATTAACCGTCTCCTGCATCACAGGCCTGGACGCATCACTGGGGGCAATGAGTCGCTCGTGCAATTTCATCCGCTGCCACCATACACTTTCCGCATCCCACATATGCAGTACCGTTGAATAGAGGCTTGGGAAACTACCCGGTACCGCCTGGTGGTGTTTTTCCTCCGGGAGACGCATGATGGATTGCGTGACGAGTTGGTTTGCCCAGTGGTTATAGGATGCGTACTGCCCGAGAAGTTCCTTCATCTTTTTAGCCTACATTTGAATGCTTCGAAATTGCACAAAAAAACAACGCAGAATTTTCCATGGCCGACAAAGATTTCCCCATTTCCGGGTTCAGTTCCCTCGCCATTCATGCCGGACATGAACAGGATCCCAATTACGCACACCTGACTCCTATTTATGCTTCTTCAACCTACGTTTTTGATGAGGCAGAACAGGGCATGCGCCGCTTCAGTGGGGAGGAAGATGGATTTATCTACGCGCGCTGGGGCAACCCGAATATGCAGGAAGCCGAGGAAAAAATAGCAGCGATGGAGGCATTCGGAATCAGCGACAACCAACGGGCGCCGCTAAAACTTAAAGCCATCCTGCATGCGTCGGGCATGGCTGCCATCAGCACGCTATTCCTTTCCAACCTGGAAAAAGGGGATAAGGTGCTCTCCCACTTTTCACTCTATGGCGGCACGCAGGAAATGCTCAACAGAATATTCCCGTCGTTGGGCATGCAGGGTATCATTGAGGACCTGCGCGACCTGGAAAAAGCAGAGGATGCGCTGAAAAAGCACCCGGAGATCAAGATGATTTACCTGGAAACGCCTGCCAACCCTACGATCCAATGCGTGGATATCGAGGCCCTGGCTAGGCTGGGTAAGCAATATGGAAAAATCATCGCCTGCGATAACACGTTCGCCACACCCTACCTGCAGCAACCTTTCCGCTGGGGCGCCGATTTTGTTGTCCATTCAACCACCAAGTTTCTCAACGGGCATGGCACCCTGATCGGTGGCGTGTTGATTGGCAGGGATATTGAATTCATGAAGACCAAAGCGACGAAAATACACCGCATGCTGGGCGGGAACAGCAATGGATTTGACGCCTTCCTGCTGGTAAACGGAATGAAAACGCTGGAACTTCGCATGGAAAGACACTGCCAGAACGCCATCCAGGTTGCATCCTTCCTGGAATCCAGGCCGGGCGTTGCGCGCGTAAACTACAACGGCCTGCCTTCCCATCCAGACTATCTCGTGGCCATGAAACAGATGCGTCACCCCGGGGCGATGTTAAGCTTCGACATGAAGGACGGGCTCCAGGCGGGGATCAATGTGATGAACCGGCTTAAACTATGTACGCGTACGGTTTCCCTGGGCACCTGCGATACCCTGCTATGCCACCCGGCATCCATGACCCACTACAGCGTACCGAGGGAGGACCGCTTACGGTATGGAATAACCGACGGACTGATCCGCATGAGCGTGGGTATGGAGAATATACAGGATATCCTGGCCGACCTTGACCAGGCCATTCGTTAAGAACCTCTGCCGCAAAAAACCTAAAGGCTTCACACGCATTGCCATGACCCCTTCACTTCTTTTCTGGTTCCGAATCGGCGTTTACCTCCTGATGGCCTATACGCTGTACACCTACTACCGGGCAGCCAGGAAACGTGGTTATGTTGCACCTAAAACCGGCCGGGATTACAAGGACCTTTCGGGAGACCTGCTGACGCTCGCCGGAGGGGTATTTATCCTTTGGATCCTGCACAACAATTACCAGAAACCGATGGAAAAAGTGCTGTCCGGGAAAAACGAAAGCTTTCCGGAACTGGTGTTTACCAATATGGCCAACGGAAAACCTGCCGCACTTTCGGACTACCGCGGGAAACTGGTTCTTGTCAATCTCTGGGCCACCTGGTGCCCACCCTGCCGCGCGGAAATGCCCTCGCTGTCTGACCTGCAAAAGGATTATGCCACCAAAGGACTGGTGATACTGGCCCTGTCGGATGAGGACCCGGCAACGATACAGTCGTTCATGCAGGAACACCCATACACATTTACAACCGGCGCCTATACGGGAAGCCACCCGATTGTACAGGATGTAAATACGCGGCCTGCATCGGTACTGATCGACCGCGAAGGGAAAGTGATTGACATGGTCGTGGGCGCGCGCGGGTACAGCTTTTTTAAAGGCTGGGTGGAAGACCATTTGGGAACTGGGAAATGAGATTTTAGAAGTTGAAATGGTGATTTTGGAATTGGTTTGAATATTTATGTATAACGAGGGAAAGTGAGCGAATCGAATGAAAGCATTGAAAAAATACTTTATGCGGATACATTACCGAAACCTGGTTTTATTCCTGGGCAGTTTTTTGCTGATGCTCGCTTCCTGCTCCACGCGTGAATCTTATGATACCATCATTCGGAATGGCATGGTATACGACGGACTGGGCGGCGAAGCGGTAAGGGCCGATGTTGGCATACGGGGAGACAGCATCGCCTTTATCGGTGATCTTTCGAGCGCCAAAGCCAGGCAGGACGTTGATGCGCAGGGGATGGCTGTAGCGCCGGGTTTCATCAATATGCTCAGCTGGGCCACCGAAACACTGATCGAAGATGGTCGCTCCCAAAGCGATATCCGCCAGGGTGTTACCCTTGAAGTGATGGGCGAAGGGTGGAGCATGGGGCCACTGTCGGAAAAAATGAAATTACAGGAAGAGGCGAACCAGGGCGATATCAAATACAAGATAAGCTGGAATACATTGGGCGAATACCTGCAATTCCTCGAACAAAAAGGAATCAGTTGTAACGTTGCTTCCTTCGTAGGTGCGGCTACGGTACGTGAATACGTGATTGGAGAAGACAACCGGGCCCCCACGCCGGCGGAAATGGACAGCATGAAGGCCCTCGTCCGGCAGGCGATGCGTGAAGGCGCCCTGGGTGTTGGGTCATCGCTCATCTACCCGCCTGCCTTTTTCGCCAAAACCGAGGAACTGATCGAACTCTGTAAAGTGGCCGCCGAATACGGCGGTTCCTATATCAGCCACATGCGCAATGAAGGGAACCAGCTGCATGAGGCGCTGGAAGAGCTGATCCGCATCGCCCGGGAAGCCAATGTTCCCGCTGAAATATACCATATCAAGGCCGGCGGCAAGGATAACTGGAACAAGATGGACAGCGTTATCAGGCGAATCGAAAAGGCCAGGCAGGAAGGGCTTGCCATCACGGCGGATATGTACCCATACATAGCCGGCGCCACGGGACTGACCGCATCGCTTCCTCCCACCTTGCAGGACGGCGGTTTTGGAAAATTGCGGGAAAGATTGCAGGATCCCGCCACGCGGGTACAAATGAAAAAGGCAATGCAAAGCAGGCAGGAAGGTTATGAAAACTTTTACTACGGATCGGGCGGGGCATCCAATGTGCTGCTCCTCGGATTCAAACAGGATTCATTGAAAAAATATACGGGTAAACGACTGGCGGAAGTAGCGGCCATCCGGGGCAAGGGACCCGAAGAAACCGCTATGGACCTCATCGTGCAGGACAGTTCCCGGATTGAAGTGGCATATTTCATGATGAGTGAAGAAAATGTATCGAAACTGGTTCCGGTTCCATGGATCAGCTTTGGCAGCGATGAAGGATCATACGCAACAGAAGGAGTCTTCCTGAAATCAAGCACCCACCCGCGCGCGTACGGAACTTTCGCCCGCCTCCTCGGAAAGTATGTCCGGGAAGAAAAGCGTCTAAGCCTTTCCGAAGCGATCCGTAAAATAACCAGCCTGCCTGCTTCAAACCTTAAACTGGACAGGCGGGGACTTCTCAAGCCAGGCTACTACGCGGACGTGGTTGTCTTTAATCCCGATACGATCAGGGATGTGGCCACATTTGAAAAACCACACCAATATGCCCTTGGCGTCCAGCATGTCTGGGTCAATGGTGTACAGGTTCTCGATAAAGGAGAACATACGGGCGCGAAACCCGGAAGAGCGGTACGGAGAAACACCAGGGTTGAGTAAGCAAAAGAGATAGATCGATGTGGCATCTGTTTTCAGGATCATCCGGCAAATTTCCCGGCATTGTCGAAAT
>JALOMP010000231.1 GCA_025455365.1 Chitinophagaceae bacterium
CGCGCATGATATAATGCGGTGTCAACGGATGTCATCACGGGGTTCGACACCGGGTTGACAACCTGTGAATCCGCTACGGCAGTCGATTTTAAGGAATCAGAGACGCTCGATGATTCGGATTTGGCTTCCCCGCAGGCCTGTGTTAAAAAGGCATACATGGCGATCGCCGGCATCATTTTTACGATGGAATTCATAGACTGGACTGGTTGAGTGGTTTCAAATTAAAACGCAGAACGACAAGGGTTTATTTTGACAGCATGCAAGTTAAGACCCGCGGGCGACTGTATCGCATCAACTATGCCAAATACCTCAATTACGATATAAAAAAGCCGTTATTGGCGTCCGTTCCAAAAAAAACTGCCGTTCTTGAACGGCAGCCGGTGTATTGCTTTCAAAACAGGATCAGGCCTGCTTATGGGGATCGCTGGCCTGACCGGGATGATCATCCCCGTCAAATTTGTCCACGATCTTATCCCAGAGCTTTTCAGCGCCTTCTTTGAGGTCGCCCAGTTTCGCTTTGGCTTCGGCAGTCAGTTCCCCCGATTTGGCCTTATCCCAGAGCTCTTCAGCTTTATCTTCCAGCTTGTCAAGGGCTGCCTCCGCCTTTTGCCCCAGTTCGCTGTTCTTCGCTTTCTCAAGGAGTTCATCCGCCTTGTCCTCCACTTTTTCCCAGGCAGCTTCCGCCTTCTGGCCTAATTCACTGGCACGTGCCTTGTCGAACATTTCCTCGGCCTTGGCAGCGGCCTCACCGGCAGCGGCCGATATCTTATCGATGGTGGACGGAGCTTCCGGGGTGATCTTCGCGGCGTCCTCGGCCGGCTTTGACAGATTTTCAGACATAACTATAGGTTTTAATGTTGATTAAGAATGATTCAACTGCAGTGACGCAGTTATGGCGATAGATAGGGAAATTACAACATATATCCCTGATCAAACATCCGTTCACCGAAAAATAATGTTCATTATCCGGCCGGGTATTAATTTTGCATCTTTTACCCAACAGCATATGTTCAAAACTCCACTCTCCGCACTCAGGTTCATCGGCAATATTGAAGGAATTTCCTACCTGCTCCTGCTGGGCATTGCCATGCCCCTGAAATACCTGGCCGGCATGCCCATGGCGGTTAAAATTGCCGGATCGGTGCATGGCATCCTGTTCGTGGCCTTTTGCTGGGCCCTGATCCGCGTGTGGGCCGACCGCCGCTGGTCCTTTGGTAAAGTGGCGATGGCTTTCATCTCCTCCCTGCTCCCCTTCGGAACCTTTGTCCTCGACCGGAAGATCCGTGAAGAAGAAGTGGCGATGGAAAAAGCAAGAATTTAGTTGACGGAATATGGTTCATGGTTCATGGTTCATGGAAACAGCCGGTTTATTGTTGGCGACTGGTTATCGAATCAAGTCATGAAGTTGGACGATCCTGGTCATATGTCATTACCTGTTCATTGTTCCATGAACTATGAACCATGAACCACGAACTATGAACCATGAACCTTCTTATTGATTCAACCCCCTGACAACCTTTCTCCATTCCTCCGGGTTCTTCAGGTTAACGGAGCTGTCCTTCGAAATATCGGTTATGCGACTGCGCAGGCGGGCATCGGCTTCAATGGGCTGTTTTTTATTGGGACGAATCCGGTGCATCGAATGGCTGCTGCTGTCGAAAAGATAATAGTCCTCTGAAGGCTTGTAACTGTTTTTTTCGCCGCCCAGGTAGGTGTATGCATCCACGAGCTGCTTGGAGCGATCGGCCAGTAACTGGAATTTTCCCCCGTCCTCCAGTACCTGGTAGAAATAACCGGCAGAGCGACCATTGCCTTCCGGGTAACCATTTCGGAAGTATTCATCCCGGAGTGAATCTTCAAAAACGTAGATAATCCGGAACGCCCGAATCGGTTCGGCAAAACCCATCACCTTCCCGTCCTGCCGGAAAATAAGCTGGTTCTTTTGAAGGTCGAACTGGACTTCGATAGGTAAAGTTTTTTTCCCGTTCTGGAAATACACCGTGCCGGAACCCCAGGCGGGATTGAGGTAGGGCGATCCCTCCGCCTTGTTCCGGGCAGAACTGGAAAAAGGTTTTCCGGTAAAATCATAGGATTCCATCACGGCTTTATCGGGACGGTTCTGGACCACTTGGGCGAGCATCGTCGTACACGTCAGTATAAGCGCCATTGCCAGCAAGCAGGCTCGATAAATTACACGGACAGGTTGCCGTTGTCGTTTCATAAGGTTCATTCTTTTTTAAGCGACCGGATCATCTCGCCGTAATGCATTTCACGGGTGAGGGCGTTGATGGCCTGGGCGATACGTTTGACCCGGGTTGATTCTGTTTTCGCACTGTTGATCCACTTGATATAGTAATTCTGGTGAGATTTGGGCAGTTTGAAAAAATGCTGCCTGGCGGCGGGCTCATCCTCGAAACAGGCGGCCAGGTCATCGGGCAGAGGGAACGGATCTGGGTTGTCATCCCGCTGGATCTGCAGGTCTAAGGTATTCCCCGCCCGCTTGCCCAGCTTTTTGCGCATCTCCGCATTCAGGGGGAGTATGAAATGACCCTCGCCCACCGGAATCAGGGCCAGGGCCGTCACCTTCAATGCATCGATAGCACCTTTTACCCGGAATGACGTACGGTTACCGGGATACAGTTTTTCCGCCAGGTCAACGGGGATATCCACGTAGGTCCAGCCGGTCTTCTCGCCCATGCTGCCATATTTCCGGATTTCTGCCGTAAACCTGACCATGCCCAAAATTACCCCATTCCCGCTTAAACGGCCCCGAAAACAACGGCCGCCGGCTGGCCAAAAAGGCGTATCTTTAGGCATTGTATTGTCTAACCCAAACCCTTTTCTACATTGAAGTTCACCGAATTCAATTTCCACGAAAACATACTGGAAGCCATTGACGCAGCCGGGTACGAAGAACCCACCCCGATACAGGAACAGGTCATACCCACCATCATGGAAGGGCGAGACATCATCGCCTGTGCACAAACCGGCACCGGGAAGACAGCCGCTTTTCTCCTGCCCCTGCTGCACAAACTGGTTACCGAACCGTCTTCCGACCACCATATCAATGCACTGATCATCGTGCCCACCCGGGAACTGGCCGTGCAAATCAGCACCCATCTCGACGGGCTCACGTATTTTACCAACCTCAGCTCCATCGCGGTGTATGGCGGCGGTGATGGCGGCAGTTTCGTGCAGGAGAAAATTGCCTTATCCCGTGGCGCCGATATCGTGGTAAGCACGCCTGGCAAACTCATCGCCCATATCAATATGGGTTATGTGAAAGTGAAGGAACTGAAATACCTGGTGCTGGATGAAGCCGATCGTATGCTGGACATGGGATTCCATGACGATATCATGCGGATCATCTCCTACCTGCCCACCAGCCGCCAGACCCTGCTCTTTTCAGCCACCATGCCGCCGAAAATCCGCTCACTGTCGCAACAGATCCTTAAAAATCCCGCGGAAGTCAATATCGCCATATCCAGGCCACCGGAAAAAATCCGCCAGGAAGCGTTTGTGATCTATGAATCGCAGAAGATTCCGCTGGTTAAAATGATTTTGCGCGATAAATCCTATAACTCGATCCTCATATTCTGTTCGAAAAAAGACAATGTCAAGCAACTGACCCGCGATCTGAAGAAGGCCGGATTCAATGCGCAGGAAATACATTCCGACCTTGAACAGGCACAGCGCGAAGAAACCCTGCGCGCCTTTGCCAACAAACGTCTGCCCATCCTGGTGGCCACGGATATCCTGAGCCGCGGGATCGACATCGACCATATCGAACTCGTCATCAACTACGACGTGCCACATGACGGCGAAGACTATGTGCACCGCATCGGACGCACCGCCCGCGCGGAAACCACCGGCACCGCCATCACCTTCGTCACGGAAAAAGAACAGCGCAAACTCGCCCAGATCGAAAAACTACTCGGCAAGCATGTGCCCAAAGCCGTGGTGCCCGAATCGCTGGGTCCCGTTCCGGATTACAACCCCGAGAAACGACATGGCGGCGGCGGAAGACCGGGTGGAAGACCCGGTGGTGGAAGACCCGGTGGCCATCGCGGCGGAAGGCCTGGAGGCCCCGGCCAGAGCAGCGGCCCGAAACGTTCCTTTACCCCGCATAAGGGAAGCCGCGGTGCATAGACGGACCCAAACCTACACAGAGCGTAATCAAAAAATAAATCAAAAGCCAGGTTAACCCAACCTGGCTTTTCTGTTTCACCAATTCCTATGTCCCATAAAGCATTAAAAAAGCCGGGTTTCCCCGGCTTACATGTTTTTCACAACAGGCGAATCCTTTCACAGGCCTATTTCGGCTCCCACGCAAAGAACTCATCCACATCCTTCTTAAACTGCACCAGCGAAGGCTTGTGGATATAATACATATGCCCTGATTCGTAGAAGTAGAATTTCACGCGCTTGCGTTGTTCCGGTCGGAGCATCATATGTTCCACATCATACTGCGCGGTGAAATACGGCGTGGCGAAGTCGTAATAACCGCCGCCCACATATACTTTCAGCGAAGGGTTCTTGGCCATCGCATCGCGCAGGCTTTCGGCCACGTTGAGAAACTGGTTCTGCACGTTGTTATAATTCCAGGGACGGACATCGCCGAAAATATTGTAGGTCTTCTCCTCCTTAAAGCCCAGTTCCCGCTGGAAATAATCGTTCATCGCCGTGGTAAAGGGCCCGTCGATATTGGCGAAAGAAGGGTCGAAGGATACATTCTCGCCCGCATCGTCCAGGTCGCGACCGGTAAAGCGTGCATCGAGCCTGCCAATGGTCAACCCGTCTTTCCTACGCAGTTCCTTGTAAAACCTGTCCTCCGTCACCCGCAGGTTGGCATTCAGGCAATACTCCTTCGATAACCCGGTGTAGTAACTCATCCTGGTGGCGATGGCATCCTTCTCGGCATCCGACAACCAACCCCCTTTCAATAACGCAGACGCATACTCGCCCAGGGCAAATTTCTCGCTCTCGGCCACCACTTCCTTCACCGGCTTTTGCTGAAGGGCAGGCGCCAGCTTCTTATGGTACCAGGCCACCGCCGTAAAGCTGGGCAGGTAGAGCGCGCGAGGAAGGTCGTTACCGGGATAGTAGTCGTTGGTCCCGAAATTCAGGATGGCGGAGATCAGGAAAATGCCGTTGATGTACACCCGGTAGCGGTCCTGCAAGTACTTGGACAGGCCCGCCGCGCGCGTGGTGCCATAACTCTCACCCGCCAGGTATTTGGGCGATCCCCA
>JALOMP010000232.1 GCA_025455365.1 Chitinophagaceae bacterium
CCTGAACCCCCCTTCCTTGTACACCGTCACAGTGTAGCCACTCGGAATCCGCATGGAAGAAATGGCATCATTCCGGATGCCCATAGCCCGCGTATCATACCTTCCGGGGTTCAGACCCACGTTATGGCCCATCAGGCTGCAGTCTTCATACAGGATTACCTGCGGACCACCCGAACTGCCGTATGACGGGTATACAGGATAGTTGCCTCCCTGGTTGTTCCCTGAAGACGATCCCGTATTATCCGCCTCAATCACTACAGACTGTGCACGATCGTTCCAGTCGGAAGGCAGACATTTCATGTCTCCCGTATACCTGACTTTATTGCCGGTTCCGGGCTCATAGCCATCATACAAAACTACCTTTAACCCCCTTGGAATGCGGATGGAAGAAATCCCGTTATTCCCGAAGCCCATTTTCGATGCATTGTACCGACCCGGATAAAGGCTCCTGGATCTCCCACGGTAATCACAGTCTTCAAAAAATGTGGCGAACTGACCGTATGATACGGCAAAGTACGCCAGGCTGAACATAAGCAAAACGAATTTTCGCATACAAGGTCATTTTCTTTTTTAAGAGATACATGGAAAAATATTTGATTCAGCAGTTCTGCCATCGACTATTATCTAAAAGCCGTCAAACACCTGACGAAATGGAACAGCGAAAAAAGCTGGTTCGCGGGGATCAGGGACCCATGTCAAAAAAAACACCGCATGGTGGACCAACGTCGCAGGCCAGCCTTCTCTGGGTTTCCCCTAAAAAAAAGGGTAGTTCGTCAAACAATCCCACCGGCGAAAGTGAAAGCATCTAATTTCCGGGCAGAATCATTTCCCGCAATCATTAATCAGAACAATCATGCAATTCCGATTTGTCCTCGTGTTTTTCTCGGCCATCGTGCTCGTTTCCTGTTCCACCAGCAGGAAGGCATCAAATACTGCAACAGAAACCCTGCAGGTCTCCATGGACCTCGTAGACGTCCGTAACGACCAGGTACAGGTCAGCGTTACGCCGCCCAGGTTCTCCACGCCTACCGCCACCTACCAGTTCGCCCGGATCATACCCGGCACCTATGCTATTGCGGATTATGGGCGATATATTGAAGATTTCGCTGCGCTGGACAAATCCGGCAAACCGCTCACGGTCAACAGGACCGACTCCAACACCTGGGTGATCAGCAACGCGGAGCAACTTTCCAGGATCACGTACCGCGTAAACGACACCTACGACAACGAAGCGGGTAATGCATTCGGGGAGGGCAGCCATACGATCTTCTCCCCGGCGGGAACGAATATCCTGGCAGGCAAGAACTTCGTGCTCAACCTATGTGGCTTCGTGGGTTACTTCTCCGGGAAAAAAGATATTCCCTACGCGCTTCGAATCAGCCACCCGGAGAATCTCCAGGCATCAAGTTCCCTGAATGATGAAGACAAAGCCGCTGGACAGGACCTGTTCCGCATGACCCGCTTCGCAGAGGTGGTGGACCACCCTATCATGTATTCCAACCCGGATATGGCCACCACCCGGATCGGGGACATGGATGTACAGCTCAGCGTGTATTCGCCCCGAAATAAGTCCATTACGGCCAATGCGTTTATGCCGGACATGGAAAAAATGATGCGGGCACAGAAATCCTATCTCGGTAAGATCAACAATACACCCAAATACTCCGTGCTCGTATACATCACCAGCAACGCGAAAGACGATGCGCAAGGCATCGGAGCACTCGAACACAATACCTCCACTTCCTCGGTATTCATGGAAACCATGAGGAGCAAGGACCTGATCCACGTCATATCCCATGAATTCTTCCATACCCTCACGCCGCTGAATGTGCACTCCCGTGAAATACAGGATTTCGATTTCAACAATCCTAAAATGTCTCAGCATTTATGGATGTATGAAGGCTTTACGGAGTATTTCGCCAATCATTTCCAGGTACACCAGGGACTGATCACCGAAGAGCAATTCCTGGCCAGCATGTCCAAAAAAGAGAAAACATCCAAACAGGCATTTAAGGATGACCAGTCTTTCACGGAGATGAGTAAAAACGTACTCGATCCAAAAATGAAAGCCCAATATCCCAACGTGTATGAAAAAGGAGCGCTGATGGCGATGTGCCTGGACATCATGCTGCGGGAGGCTTCCGGCGGAAAGACCGGCATCCTGCATATGATGGGCGAGCTCTCGAAAAAATACGGTCCGGAAAAACCCTTTGACGATAACAGCCTGATCTCCGAAATCACCGCCATGACAAACGCCGAAGTAGGCAGTTTCCTGCAGGAACACGTGGTGAAGGGAACACCGATCGATTATGCCCGATACCTGCGGCGGGTGGGCGTGGAAAGGGCTGTGGTAAAGGAACCTACCCTGGTTGTTTTCCTGGTAGGCAACACCCCTTATGTGGCGGTTGACACCGTTAACAAGAAAGCCATCGCCCTGATAAAGGATCAGCATAACAATTTCATGAATGCCCTGGGCGTGAAGGACGGTGATGAACTGCTGGAAATCAACGGATCCGCCATCGACGCGTCAACACCAACCAATGTATTGATCGCAGGATTCGGGATCGAGGAAAACGAGGATATCAGGCTGAAAGTTCGCCGAAACGGACAGGTGGTTGAATTAAAGGGCAAGGCCAAACTCAACTATGTAGACGGAAACGGGTACAAATTCACCGATCAAAGTAAACTGGCGCTGAAGGATGCATGGCTGAAGAAGTAGCTGGCAGAAGCGATATCATGGCTGACCCTAACCGCTATGGGTCAGCCATTTTTGTGCCAGGCAGGGTCTAAAAACATCGTCATCCACTGCCGTGCAAAAAAAGGGAATGAATTCGAAACGGCCAGGATCCCGCACACATCGGATGCACCTTTGAAGGCGCAGAAAACAACAAGATCCTGCATCAGTCCATCAGTGCGACCAGGGAACAGGTATGCCCACCGCTGAATAGCGCAGTTACCATGATCCCGGACATGGCTTCCCCATCACCAATGCTATGTATGGAAAGGTCCACGATATCCCCGTGGTTAAAGACAGCAGCCATAGCTTCCTGCCCGGCACTGGCGTTTTCAATGAATTCCGTCAGTAAGCCTACGGATTGCTTCGCATCAGGATCAGATATCGAAGCCAGCTCCGCCAGGATATCGCCCTGCGAATCCTTTGGCCGCGCATAGACGGTCTTCCAGGTACTCATCCAGGCAGCCGCTCGCTCCGCATTCCACTTCGGCCCGAGAAATTCCCTGTAATGCTTTATTGCGATCGCGTCAGGCTGGGCAGACATATCCACCGGCTCCTGGAATACCGCACTGCCAAATCCGGCCGCACTGGCTTTGCCATAGACATTTTCCAGTGATGCGATAAGGGATATGTATGGACTATCCATTGGCGTTGATTTTTTTGTGATCCAAATTCCGCGGATTGCCCTGCAAAGAGCGGTTAGGCGCCAGGGTGGGAAGAAATAACTGCCATCTCCTTTCCGGATGTCTTGCGCAGGATCGGCGCATCCGTAATGATCATCGTAGTTCCCTCCACCAACAGGGGCTGTATTTGTACCAGGAAAGCATCCGGGATTTTGATACGCGAGAGGGATCCAGCAGCGTCTCCGTGTGTGCCGCTGCCATAATGCACATCTGCCAGTTCATGGGACATCCACCGGATGCTGCCGTATGCCGCGTTGTCGGGAACGCCATTCGTATGCGCCACGAATACCCGGGTGCCCACTGAATCCTTCTCATTGGCAATGGTCACTTTACAACGGCCGATCTCCTGCCCATTCCGAACCACCACCAAACGCTTGTCCGCCCTGCTGATCAGCATGCTGACCGGGCCCTCGGGGGATAGTTCCGGCTTCCACCGATAGGTCTCTGAAGATGAAAGGCGTTCATGCGCTTGTACTTTACCGTCGGTGCTCACAGGGCTCAGGAATGCCGGGTGGTCCACGGCGTCCGGAAACCGGGTGTTATTGGTGACAACCACGGTCATGCCCAGGGGCGCTTCATTGAACAGAAGTCTGGCATATTCCGAAGGCAGGTGCACGCATCCGTGGGACGACGGATACCCGGGGAGGCCGCCCGCATGCAGGGCGATGCCTGAGCTGGTAAACCGCTGCGTATACGGCATAGGAGCATTGTTGTATTTGCTGGACCGGTGTTTGGCATCTTTCAACGTCGTATGAAAGACCCCCGTCGGCGTTCCATGCCCTTTTTTTCCGGTACTCGCCGAAGCGACTCCAATGAGCACACCGTTACGAAACGTATATGCCATCTGGTCATCAACGCTTACCGTAACCAGGATCGGACCCTTCGGCGCAAGTTGTGGTGCCCAGGTAAATTCTCCTTTTTTCAGTGAATCCTTAGGCGTTTCAATGGGACGAGGCTGCCGAGCACCCCAGAACTGCGCATAGGACTGGGATGGGCTTAACGACTGCCATACGGAAAGAAAAACGATGAGCGTTTTACAAGATTTCATACTTGTTTTACATTGGTATTGTTGATGCAAAAAAGAAACGCCGTAAATTCCATGTGGACCTTTCTGCCACGATCATCGGGTAGTTGCTTAAACAAAAGGCAGGTATCCAAACAAAAAAGGCCGCACATGAGGCGGCCCCTGTTATTCATAGATTAAAACAAACGCCACCCGTAAACTTACGATGAACCCGGCCTTCCGGCGTAGGACTGTGACCTAACCACGCTTTTTTTAGATAAAAGGCCTTGCCGGCTATGTGAAACGTTCCAAAGGAATACGCCGTTTTAACTAATTTTGACCGGGCATGAAGTCTGGGTCATCATTACATACACTGGCACGCAGATCGCTGCGGGTCATCGGGTGGCTGCTGGCTTTCTTCCTGGTGGTTATTATTTTCCTACTGCTGCTGTTAGAAACATCCTGGGGCAACAACCTTATCCGAAAGGGAGCCCAATCCTGGCTACGCAACAAATTGCAGACCGAACTGGCCATTGGCCAGCTGAGATTGGATGGACTTCATGGCATCAGCCTTCGCGAGGTCATCCTCAGGGACAGGAACAGGGATACACTGTTGTCAGTCGATACCGTTTCCGTCTCTTTCGATCTATCCGGCATCGCATCCCGAAAAATCGTCATCCCGGGTATCCGAATCGCAGGATTGCATAGCGAGATCCTGCGGCAACGGGGCGATCGAACGTTTAATTTCCAGTTCATCATCGACGCGTTTGCTTCAAAC
>JALOMP010000233.1 GCA_025455365.1 Chitinophagaceae bacterium
TCCCCTACCGAGAAAAGATAGCTGTTCTCCCAATCCACGCGCACGGCATGTTCCTCTTCCGGAAAATCCTTCTTCAGCGTTGGGCCCAATATCCTTGGCGTTGTATTCCAGGAACTGATTTCCCCATTTCGGTTTACCCGGTTCCATACTTCGTATATCCGGTCCTTTTTCTCGTGAAACTTGTCGTATCCCATTTCATACTGTATCCACAACATGATCAGGATCGCACTGGCCATGCCGATGGCCAGACCAAGTATGTTGATCAATGAAAACGACCTGTCTTTCACGAGGTTCCGCCAGGCGATCTTTATGTAATTCCGGATCATAGATTCAACAATTCAACTTTTATCTATATTACTCTGATCGAAGGGAAGTAACCGGATTCACCCTTGCCGCCTGCAGGGCCTTGTACCCTACGGTGAGCCAGGCGATCAGGATGGAAAGTCCTATGGCTCCGAGGAAGACACCAGCACCCGGCGTGATGCGGAAGGCGAAATCCTGCAGCCAGCTGTTCATGATATACCAGGCCGCGGGTGCCGCCAGTACAAAAGCGACCAGCACCAGGATGGTAAACTCCTTCGAGAACAGGTAGAGGATATTCCCCAGTTTTGCGCCCAACACCTTACGCACACCCACTTCCTTCATTTTCTGTACCGCCATGAAAGAAATCAATCCGTATAACCCGAGACAGCTGATCAGGATGGCCAGGATCGCATAGACCGTATACATACTGCTTAGCCGCTCCTCCCGTTGGTAAAACTCCTGGATATTCTCATCAAAGAACCGCGCATCGAACACAAAAGCAGGAAATAGGCGATCCCAAATCTGGCTGATCTCATCGCGGGACTTACCCAGATTCCGGCTGTTTAACCGTATTCCGGCCATACTATAATACTTCTTCCTGGAGGCCATCACCAGCGGTGGAATATTCTCATGCAGGGAAGCCACTTTGAAGTCCCTTACAACACCCACCACCGGCCTGGGTATACCCCCGCCAATACGCAACATTTTTCCGATGGCCTGTTGCGGATCGGTGATCCCGGTTTTTTTCAGGAAGGTTTCGTTAACTACGTATTCACGTACGGTATCGCTTTGTGCGTAGAATTTTCCGGCAACCATCTGTAGTCCGTATACATCCGGGTAGTTATGGTCGGCGAATTTCAGGCGCACGGAGAAGTCCCGGTCTTCCATCTGGTCGAAAGCGAAATTCGTTTCCCAGCTGTCTCCGCTGCTGGGCGCGTCATAACTGAAACTGACATTCTTCACATCCGGACGCTTCAGCAGTTCGTTGCGGAAAGCTTCGTGGTTGTCCGGATCCAGGGGCACCAGTAAAATCGATTCCTTATTGAAACCGAGGTCCGAATTCCGGATGAAATTCATCTGGCTGACGGAAATGATGGTGGCGATGATGAATATCTGTGAAAAGGCAAACTGAAGAACCACCAACACCCTTCTCAGGGAGATGCTACCCAGCCTCGACGTGTTGACCTTGTTTTTGATGGCATCTACCGGATTAAACCTGCCCATGATCAGCGCCGGATATATGCCCGATAGAACAACAGTCAGGAGGAAAACACAGAGGATGAAAAACAGGTTTCCCGGGTTAAATAATGAAAGTTGTTCCTGCACAACCATGAAATTCTTCACGTAAGGGAGTGCCAGTGCGGCGAGCGCCAACGCAAGAATGACCGAAGCCATTACCACGCAGGCAGTCTCCAGGTATACCTGCCATTTCAACTGCCGCCGGTTCCCTCCCATCACCTTCCGTATCCCCACCTCCTTGCTGCGTGTGACGGCCAGTGCCGTAGAAAGGTTTACAAAGTTGATGATGGCCATCAGCATGATCAACAGCCCGATCAATGCAAGCGTATAGAGCGACTGGCGGGAACTGACATGGCTCCCGTTATTGGAGAACCGCTCATCAAAGTGCACATTTTTCAGAGGATGCAGGAGGTAACTGCGTGCCTCCACATTGGGATCCATCCGGTATTTTTTTTCAATTCCGGCAACCTGCCTGGCAAAGGCTTCCGGAGAAGCGCCCGCGGGAAGTTTTACATACACCTGGTGATTGCTGGTATTGGCACCCCAGTCGTCCAGGGGCCAGTTGTTTTCGCCTGGGTTGTATGATTTGAATCCCTCATAAGAAGCCACCATCGCAAACGGGAAATCACTGTTCGACGGCACGTCCCGGAAAATACCGGCCACCTGGAAATCATGCGACTGGTTATTAAAACGTATCCGTTGACCCATGGCCTTTGCAGGATCACTGAAGTACTTACGGGCGATGGATTCGCTGATAACTATGTTATCGGGAATTTTCAGTACAGCCGCATTGCCCTGCAGAAAAGAAACTTCAAACATTTCCACCAGCCCGGGTTCGGCATAAAAAACGCCTGATTCTTCCAGGAACTTTTTATCTGGTGTATCCCGATCACCCGATCCTACGGCCGTTACCTGGGTATTGTAATGCTGCATGAGTTCCGCAAAGGAATAACCCGTAAAATCCTTGCGCAGGTATTGTATCGTGGGGAAAGGGGCTCCACCTTCAAAGTGATCTCCCTCACTGTCAGAATACTTGACAACTACCTGGTGTATCCGATCGAAACCCTCCAGGTGTTTATCGTAACTGGTTTCATACTGGATGACCAGGAACACGATGATGCAGGCCGCCATGGCCACGCCGAGGCCAAGGACGTTCAGTATCGTGTGCCTTCCATGGCGCACCAGGTTGCGAAGGGCGATCTTGAAATAGTTCTGTAGCATTTCCGTTCCTGTTGTTTTAATAAGCCTTGCCCTTACGCCACCGTCGTATTAAACCAGTATGTTCTCCGTAACCGTCTGCCCGTCGAGCATACGGATGATGCGGTGACTGAAACGCGCGTCATGTTCGCTGTGCGTTACCATGATGATGGTGGTACCTTGTTCGTTGAGATCGGTGAGCATTTTCATCACTTCATTACCGTTGGAAGAGTCCAGGTTACCCGTAGGTTCATCCGCCAGGATCAGTTTGGGATTATTGACCACGGCGCGGGCCACGGCCACCCTTTGCTGCTGTCCGCCGGAGAGCTGCTGTGGATAGTGGTTGCGGCGATGCATGATCTGCATTTTGTCCAGCACCTCCTCCACCCGCTTGCGACGGTCGGCCGGTTTGACGTTGTTATAGATCAGCGGCAGTTCGACGTTCTCAAAAACGGTCAGTTCGTCAATCAGGTTGAAACTCTGGAATACGAAGCCAATATTCTTCTTACGGAGATCGGCCCGCTTTCGCTCATTGAAATCAGCTACTTCAATTCCGTTGAATACATAACTGCCTCCATCGGGATCATCCAGGAGTCCGAGAATATTCAACAAGGTGGATTTGCCACAGCCACTGGGGCCCATGATGGCAACAAACTCACCTTCCTTCACTTCAACATTGAGCTTGTTCAGCGCTACTGTTTCCACTTCTTCCGTGCGATAGGTCTTTTCGAGATTCGTAATCTTTATCATAGTTCTATTTGGTTGATAGTTGGCGGTTGATGGGATTGGTTCATAGTTCATAGTTCATGGTTCATGGTTCATGGTTCATGGCGTATAATGCCGAAGCAAGAATTGATTTTATCCATGAACCACGAACCATGAACCATGAACTATACTACAATTCCGTCAGCATTCTCAGCAACAGCAGGGGTTCCTTAGATTTTTTGACGGTCTTTACCTTCTCTTTCTTTCCTGATTCCTTTCTGTTGTACATCTCCTTGCCCTTGATCGAAGGCATGCCTTCGCATACCAATACGCCCCCGCTGTTGCCAGGGTTACAGCTGACGGTACAAAAAATAATTCCGAGAAATGCCATGAGTTTTTTCATAATCTCTTTTTAAGGTTCATCGTTCGTGGTTCATGGTTCATGGTAAAACAGTCACCATGAACGATGAACAATGAACCATGAACTATTTTTTCAACACCAATTCCTGCATCGTCCCATAGTTCTCATAGCTGCTGGTGATCACTTTGTCGCCCGGCTTCAGGCCTTGCAAAACCTGGTAATAATCAGGGCTTTGCATGCCCAGCTGAATATCCGTACGATAGGCTTTTTTACCATCCTCGCTCAGGATAAAGATCCAGTTGCCGCCCGTTTGCTGGTAAAAACCACCCTTCGGCAGGAGAACAGCCTCCACCTCGTCGCTCAGGGTCAGCCGAACCTGCAGGGTCTGGCCACGCCGGATACCCTGTGGTACGGAATCCGTAAATACCATGTCCACCTGGAAGCGCCCATTGGTCACCTGGGTATACACTTTCTTAATCTGTAACCGGTAGCTTTTCCCGGCGAACGTGAACTCGCCCATCAAATCCGGGAAAATGCGCGAGATATAATGTTCGTCAATATCTGCCCGTACCTTGAACCCACTGAGGACATCTATCTGGCCCAGCCTTTCGCCCTTGTTCTTCGATTGTCCGATCTCCGCGTCCAGGGATGTCAGCTGGCCGTCTACCGGTGCCCGCACGATCAGGTCGCCTACTTTCTTTCGCATCACATTGAGGGCGTTCTGCGAGCCTTCATAAGACTGCCTGGCCTGTTTTACCTGCTGGATGGTGGACGAGGAATCCTGCTGCATGATCTGACGGGAAAGGGCCACCCGTTGTTTCTGGTAGTTATAATTGTTCTCGCTCTGCCTGAACTCCTGCAAACCGATCACTTTTTCATCATAGAGCTTCTTATTCAGGTTGTACACCCGCTCGGCTTCCTTGAGCTGGTTCTCTACATCCGTCAGCTGGGTCATCCGGGTTACCGTATTCTGCTGGGCCGCGTTATTGGAAATCTGCATCTGGGTGAGCAGGTTGTACACATTGGTCTGCTGTGTAACCAGTCCCAGTTCCAGGTCTGTATTGGACAAACGCAGGATCGGCTGGCCTTTCTTCATGATCGCCCCGTCGTCCACGTATTTCTCTTCCACCCGCCCGCCTTCCGTGGCATCCAGGTAGATCGAGCTAACCGGAAGCACGATGCCGTTCACGGGTATGAATTCCTGGAAGGGTCCTTTCTTGATTTCCGCGATGGTAATCCTTTCGGTATCCACATTCAACCGGGATTTACCCGAAGTGAAATAATAACTGGCGCTGATCAGCAGCAGCAGTCCAAGAATCCCGGCAAGGGTTAAAATCCTTTTTGCCGACCATTTTTTCTTTTCGATAATTCTATCCAC
>JALOMP010000234.1 GCA_025455365.1 Chitinophagaceae bacterium
CTGGCGCCGCTTGGCCTGTTCCTGGATATCCTTGGGGTACGCTTGATCTCGCCGAGGCGGGTGGCTTTGAGCGGTTTAAACCCCTTTCCCTGGCGGTGGTGGCATAATCCACCATTCGCAAAGGGGTTCGATGCGCTGATACCACCGACAATTCAAAAGACACCTGCATTTGCAGGAGAAAATCCGCGGCTCCCTGCATGACGGGAAGGTCGCTGTCAGAGCCCATGATGATTCCCACCACTGGAGCTTTCATCTGAGGGGAATGTTTGCTGCGGGTTTTTTCCGGTGAAGGCGGTATTTGCTTGGATTTTGCCACGGAGTTTATTTGATGGATTCTGTGCCTTTTACTTTTAAGGTATGCTTGATTTTTCGGGCCTGGTGAAGGAGTTCTGCCCTTTCCTTGCTGATGATGGTAACATGGCCCATTTTTCGGCCCGGTTTGGTCTCTTCCTTCCCATAGATATGGACGAACGCGTTTTCCACAGCCAGGCAGTCCCCGATGCCTTCGTAGACAGCCCGTCCCTTGTACCCCTCTTCGCCCAGAAGGTTCAGCATTGCGGAAGGCAAAATGGCATCCGTGTTTCCCAGGGGATAGTCCAACATGATTCGCCAAAGCATATCAAACTGTGAACTGTAATGCGCTTCAATGGTATGGTGGCCACTATTATGGACCCTTGGGGCTGTTTCATTGACAAAAATATTCTGTTCGGCATCCATCAATAGTTCCACGGCAAATAATCCCGGCGACTGTAAATTCCTGGCCACCGACAGTGCGATGGCTTCCGCCTTCCAGAAGGTTTTTTCCGGCAGTTCGGCGGGGCATAGCTGGTAGTCCAGCAGGTTCAACAGGGGATCGAAGACCATTTCCACGGGTGGAAAAATGGCCGCTTCGCCCTCGTTATTTAAGGCAACCATCAGTGCCAGTTCCTTTTTTACCGGGATCAATTTTTCCAGGACACTGGGCGCGTCAAATCCAAGGGCGATGTCTTCCGGACGCCGGATCATCTGCACACCGCGGCCATCGTACCCTCCTTTACCGAGTTTTTGAACGGCAGGGAGAAACGCATGATGGCTGGCCAATTCAGCTGCCGATCGTATGATGTGAAATTCAGCTGTAGGGATGCTGTGGCGGGCATAAAACTCTTTTTGCAGGATCTTGTCCTGAATGATCCGCAGGGTTGCCGGCCTGGGATAAATGCGAATGCCTTCTAACTCCAGTTGCTCCAGGGCTTCTACGTTGACATGTTCGATTTCGATGGTCAGGCAGTCCACCTGTCGCCCGAAAGACAGTACGGCCTCATAGTCCCTTATATCGCCCTTCACAAAATGATGACAGAGGTGTGCTGCCGGGCATCCTGCATCATTTTCGAGTACCCAGGTCTCTACCGGGTAGTTGGCTGCTTCCTGTAATAACATCCGGCCAAGTTGGCCGCCACCGAGTATTCCGGCTTTGATCATAACATGTTCGAATGAGCGTAAGGAACTGATGATGGAATCCCTGATCCGTTGCTGTTTCGCCGTGTGAAGATAAATAAAGCCCTTAGAAAGCCTCGTTTTGTTTCACACCGGGATTACGTATTTTTGTCTTAATGGTCCCGGATTATCCCCATAAGTTATTTACCGACCAACGCGGCAGGTATTGCCTGTTGATGGAGGAACTCGCTATCGACTAGCGGGTAAGGAATGCAACCCCGGCCGCATGCACGCATAGCCGGCAATCGATTTTTTACATACACTTTTCACCTTTCACTTTTCACTTTCATCTATATGGAAACCCAGACGGCCATTTCAAACAAAACCACTCAACAGGATTTCCTCCCGCTGGAGGGTACTGATTTTGTCGAATTCTACGTGGGCAACGCAAAACAGGCAGCCCATTTTTATCGCACCGTCATGGGCTTTCAGCCGCTGGCATATTGCGGTCCGGAAACCGGGGACCGGGACAAGGTGAGCTATGTGCTCCGGCAGAACAAGGTACAATTCATGTTTACGACTCCTTTGCACAGCAATCACCCCATCGCCGATCATATCCATCGCCATGGGGACGGGATCAAGGTTCTGGCATTGCGGGTGCCTGATGCCGCCAGTGCCTGGGAGGAAACAACACAACGGGGTGGGAAATCTTTCCTGGAACCCAAGGCCATGGAAGACGAGCACGGAAAGGTAGTGTTGAGCGGTATCCATACCTATGGGGAAGTCATACACCTTTTTGTGGAGCGAAAAGACTACAAAGGCGCTTTCCTGCCTGGATTCCAACCCTGGAACACCCCGTACTTCCATACGGAGGAAACCGGATTGCTCTACATCGACCATTGCGTGGGTAATGTGGGCTGGAACCAGATGAACCCCTGGGTTAAATTCTACGAGGAAGTGATGGGTTTCCGGAATATACTCAGCTTTGACGATAAAGACATTTCCACGGAGTATTCCGCCCTGATGAGCAAGGTTATGAGCAATGGGAACGGCTATGTAAAATTCCCCATCAATGAGCCCGCGGAAGGAAAGAAAAAATCTCAGGTGGAGGAATACCTTGAATATTATGACGGGGAAGGTGTGCAGCATGTAGCCCTTGCCACCGCGGACATTGTACATACCGTCACCCAGTTGCGCAACCGCGGAATGGAATTCCTGCGTGTGCCCAACAGTTATTATGACGACCTGGAAAGCAGGGTGGGGAAGATAGATGAAGACATCGCTCCCTTGCGTGAATTGGGTATCCTGGTAGACCGGGATGATGAAGGATACCTTTTACAATTATTCAGCAAGCCAGTGGAAGACCGGCCAACCCTGTTTTTTGAGATAATCCAACGGAAAGGCGCTAAAAGCTTCGGTAAAGGCAATTTTAAAGCCTTGTTTGAAGCGATTGAACGGGAACAGGGACTTCGTGGAAATTTGTAAAATGTCAGGTTCTCAACATTTTAACACAAAATGTGGATAGTGGTTTGCAATTTTCGACGAATGGAAAAGCTAATTTTGTACCTTAAACCTCATTTAAAGCGTTTGAATGGGGTACCCTATACAAATGAATAAACGATCCACTTTGCTGATGGGACTATTTGTCCTTGCCGGGATGATATCCCATGCGCAGAATTCGTTCGTCGACTACCAGAAGTCTTTCGGACGCGTGTCGGATGCTTTTAAGCGTAAGGAGGACACCCTTAAACGTCAGTTTGCGGCAAAGAAGCTCACCTGGCCGGCAAAGTATATTTATATCCGTTCCTTTAAGTATGATTCCGAACTGGAAGTGTGGGTGCGTAATTCCCTCAGTGAGGAGTTCCAACTTTTCAAGACGTATAAGGTTTGCGCACTGGCCGGATCTCTTGGTCCCAAACGTATGGAGGGCGATTTCCAGGTTCCCGAGGGTGTTTACCACATCAATGAATTCAACCACAACAGCGCTTTCCACCTTTCACTGGGGATCAGCTATCCGAATGCTTCAGACAGGATTCTGTCTGACTCCATCCAGCCGGGCGGCGATATTTATATTCATGGAAGTTGCGTGACCACCGGTTGCATTCCGATTACGAATCCCCAGATTGAAGAGGTTTATATTCTCGCTTCCCATGCACGGAGTGCAGGCCAGGATTTTATCCCGGTGCATATCTTTCCGATCCGTTTCAATGTCATGCGCAGCAAATACTACCTGGAGAGGCAGATCCAGAACGACCCGGAACTGCAGCGATTTGAAGCCCGGTTAAAGCAGGTGTATGATTACTTTGAAACAACCAAGCAGATTCCCGTGGTGGGCGTAGATGCCAAGGGTGATTACGTCCTTTATTAATTTCCCCAATTTGTTTTTTTGAGCAACTCGTTGAAAGTGAACGGGTATGCCGCCGTCGTCCACAATTTATACCCGGTTACATAAAATTTGGCCGGGGTTTTGCGTTAGTATATTAAATCCAATACCTGGTGTGATGCCTTGGTAGGGCTAAAAAACCACTAAAATCCATCATTACTGTAAACCGTTTTGATATTCAATATCTGAAAAAACCAATACGGGATCCAAAAACCGTAGAAGTATCAAACCATCCGGATTTTGTAAAACAGCTTTGAAATCACACGAATTAGTAATGATGACATACTACCAGCAGGCTGGCCGAAAGGTCGGCCTGTTTTTTTTTGCAGCACTTATGCTTCGGTTTTTACGCCTGATGTCACCAGGCATTGCAGGGTCTCCCTGGTCATTTGCTGCAACAAGGGGGTTCGTCCCTGTAATTCCCTTTCGATGATATCCGGTTTAAAATGTCTGACCGTCAGCAATGAGAGACCCTTTTCCACGTCCACGGCAAACATTTCTGCACAGCGTTCGGCCAGCCGATGGATTTTTTCGGGCCTGTCGTCCAGGCAGATCTGCAGGCTTACCGCACCGGTCTGCATAAGGTTTGGTTTCAATTTCAGTTCAGAAAGCCAGTGATACAGTGCAGCAACCGGTTTTTCACCCACGAATGAGAAGTCCCTGGAATGAAGGGTGAGCAAGGCCTGGCCATGTTTCCACACAATGATGGGTGGCAGGTTTTTTAGGGGTCTGTTATGGATCACGGTTCCGGGCAGGGATGGATCCAGGAAGCACTTTACAAACAGGGGAATTCCTTTATTCTGGAGGGGCTTGATTGTTTTCGGATGGATGACCTGTGCGCCGTAATAGGCCATTTCAATGACTTCGTCGTAGTTCAATTCAGGGATGAGTTGCGCGTCCGTGATCTGTTTGGGATCGGCGTTCATCACGCCTTTCACGTCTTTCCAGATGGTCAGGCTTTCCGCGTTGAGCAGGTTGGCAAAGACAGCGGCGGTGTAGTCACTGCCTTCCCGTCCCAGGGTGGTGCTCTCATTTTCGTCCGTAGACCCTATAAAGCCTTGTGTAACGACGAACTTAATGTGGGCAAAGAGGGGTTTTACCTGCCGGATCACCTGTTCGCCGGTGCATTGCCAGTCGATCGTGGCATCCCTGAAATTATCGTCCGTACGCATGATATCGCGCACGTCCAGCCACTTATTGACAATACCCCGGTGGTTTAGGTAAGCGCTGATGATCGCCGTTGAAAGCAGTTCACCCGTGCAAACCACCTGGTCGTAATAATAGTCATATTCCCTGACGGGCTTGTCGTGCAACATCCATTCCACTTCCGTAAAAAAGGATTCCAGGAAGCGCTCGGCATCTCCTGCTTTTTCTTCCAGGAGC
>JALOMP010000235.1 GCA_025455365.1 Chitinophagaceae bacterium
TTTGAAAAATAAAAAATTCAAAGGTTTAACTCACAGGTTTTCAGCGAAAAACCGTCACATCGCCTGTAAAAATTTCCTTACCCATCGCCTTCCTGAGGATGCTGTCTGAAGAAGGCAGCTTCTCCACAATATTCTTCAGGAAAAGCACGTACATGCCTGCTTCCTTGGCCTGGCTTTCTATCTGGGACTTGGCCTTCTGATATAGGGCATTTTCTTCCTTTTCTTCGGTTGTCAGCGTAGCCTGGTCCAGTCCGGATTTACCATATTTAGGTTTGAATTTATAGTACACCCGGGCTGCTTCGTAACTGTCTTTGGTGACGTTCCGCCCGTCCTTGCCACCCAGGAAATTCCAGCCATATATATCATCTACATAGCCATTCTGATCATCATCCATACCATTCCCCGGGACTTCTTTGGGGTTTTTCCAGAGGATTGGCTTCAGGTCTTCATGGGTGGTATCGATACCGGAATCAATCACGGCCACTACCACCAGTTGCTTGGCTTTCTTGTCCTTGAGAAGCGATTGATAGGCTTTTTCCACACCTATGCCATAGAAGCCATCTTTTTGCTGGTCAAGCATATGCCAGCCCTTCGGCACATCCTTAACAGCGGTTTGCGCCCAGGTTTCCTGGATGCCGGTGGTCAGGGTGGCGGAAATCAGCAGAATCGTCAGAGGTCTGAAAGTCATGTGTAAGTCGGGTTTATTTGGCAAGTTAAACTGAAGTGCAGAGAGATAACGTATCCCCGGTCTCTTTTTGCATAATATTTAGAAATCAAATCTGATTCCCTGTGCAAGGGGCAGCTGCCTTGAGTAATTTATCGTGTTCGTCTGCCGGCGCATATAGGCTTTCCAGGCGTCACTGCCACTTTCCCGGCCGCCCCCGGTTTCCTTTTCACCACCAAAAGCGCCTCCTATTTCAGCTCCGCTGGTGCCAATATTGACGTTTGCAATGCCGCAGTCGCTGCCTTCCGTGGAAAGGAATAATTCAGCTTCCCGGAGGTTTAGGGTCATGATCCATGATCGCAGATGAGAGTCCCTGTGGAACGCCGTTTTGAATGGCGATGGCTTCATCTATCGTCTTGTATTTCAACAAGTAAAGAATCGGCGCAAAGGTTTCATGTTGAACGATTTGGTAACCCGGCTGAGCTTCGGCAATACATGGCTTGACGTAGCAACCGCTTTCATAACCTGGTCCATCCAGCACCCCGGGTGTTACGATGAATTGTCCGCCTTCTGCTTCACAGGCTTTGACTGCCTCCTGGTACATGCGCACGGCATCCTTGTCAATCAGCGGTCCTACATGATTATGCTGGTCTAAGGGGTTTCCGATCCGCAGTTGACCGTAGGCGCTGACCAGTTTTTCCCTAACGGATTCATAGATGGATTCGTGGACGATGAGCCGCCGCGTGGTTGTACAGCGCTGGCCGGCGGTTCCAACGGCACCGAAAACGGCGCCTGTAAGGGCGATTCCCAGGTCTGCGTGTTCTGAAATAATGATCGCATTATTCCCGCCCAGTTCAAGGAGGCTCCTGCCCAGGCGTTTGGCCACGCTGGCACCCACCGCTTTACCCATACGGGTAGAGCCTGTTGCGGAAATCAACGCGATCCTTTCATCTTCCGTCATCCACTCCCCGGTTTCCCTACCACCTACAACCAGGTTGCTGACGCCTTCCGGTACGCTGTTCCTGGCAAAAACCTCGGCGGTGATATGCTGGCAGGCGATAGCGCAAAGCGGCACTTTTTCGGAGGGTTTCCAAATACAGACATCCCCGCATACCCAGGCGATCATGGCGTTCCAGCTCCAGACAGCCACCGGGAAATTGAACGCGGATATGATCCCCACAGTCCCCAATGGATGCCATTGCTCGTACATCCGATGGCCGGGCCTTTCACTATGCATGGTGAGCCCGTATAACTGCCTGGAAAGTCCAACGGCGAAATCACATATGTCGATCATCTCCTGTACTTCACCCAGGCCTTCCTGAAGACTTTTTCCCATTTCATAAGACACCAGTCGGCCAAGGGGGTCTTTCAGTTCGCGCAGGCGTTCGCCTACCTGCCGGACGATTTCGCCCCTTTTGGGCGCAGGCCATAACCGCCATTCCCGGAAAGCCTCCTGTGACTTCCGGACAACTGCCTCATACCCGTCCCGGTCTGCGGCGAAGACGGAAGCGATGAGGTTGCCGTCTACGGGTGAGTAGGAGGGGATGGCTTCCTGGCTGCTGCCCAGCCAATGGCGTCCGGTGGAAATACCCTGGTTGAAAGAATCAATGCGGAGTGATTGAAGAAATTCCATAGAAGGCAATTTGAAAGGAAATAGAAATAAATAATCGTTGTGGGTTTCGCGACGCAAAAATACCTGAAAATCCCAGCCGGGATGTATTAAAAAATGCAATCCGGGGGAAAATTTGAAAGGCCACTTTGAAGAAAAGCAAAAGGGACCGGCTTTACCGATCCCCTGTAGTATGTTTTCCCGGGAAAGTTGCGGGATATGCTAAAGGCTGTTACGCCCTTTGTGGTCAAGCAGTTCCTTCACATGGTCTGATAGTCGGAGGGATAAGGCCACGATGGTCAGCGTTGGATTGATGGCGCCGCCGGTCGTGAAACAGGAATCACCCGCTATGAACAAGTTTTCCATGCTGTGCACCCGGCAGTTGGGATCAACCACCCCTTTCTTTGGATCATCATGCATACGGGTACATCCCATATGGTGCCAGCCACCACCTGTCAGGGCAGGCCAGCTTTGGTCGCTTTCATCACGGAGGTATTCCATCATTCGCACCCTTCCGGCACCATGCAGTCCTATCTGTTGCCCGATGATTTCATAAATCTTACGCAAACTTCTTTTCTCCTGGGCGGATAATTTCCAGTGGAGCTGCGCCCTTGGAACGCCGAGCGCGTCTTTTTCGGTATCCAGCGTAACCCTTGAATCAGGATTCGGATGTTGCTCCATGCGGGTGAATAACTCGTAACTGGCATAGAGATCCGTCGTAAGGCGCTTGATCAGTTTCGTCTTACCAACCTCGTCATTGGCATCGTGCAGCTGCTTCTCGCTTTGCCTTGGATCGTCCGCGGACCAGGTTTCAATGGCTGGTTTTACTTCCTTTGCCATATTCAGGGGCGACAGCGATGCCGTACCGTTCAACAGCTGGAATTTCCGCTGTGCTTCAGCGGTAAACGCAATCTCAGCGCGGGGCTTGCCTGTCCATTCATAGAGCTTCATCCGTTCTGATTTGTTCAACCAGAGTTCCGCTGTTTTGATTTCCAGGTGTTCCATGAAATACCTGCCCACAATATCGTTTTCGTTGCCCAGTCCATGGGGGAACTGGCTGTTGGAAGCCAGGAGCAGGCGCGGGTTCTGGATCCCATTGCAGGCCAGGATAAAATAGCGGGCCCGTACCGTATGGGCCTTGCCCGCGAGGTTTTTGACAGTCATTTCCTGGACGGCCTTGAGGTGGTCAAATGCCTTGATATCCACCACATTGGCATAGGTATACAGGGTTAGGTTTTTGGCGTTGACAATCTCATCCTTATATTTCTTCCCGAAACGTGTGGGAGGACTGAACTGCCACATCTTATTGTAGATGATCGACTCGTCCATCGGGAGGGACACCAGCGTCTCATCCTGTTTCTTCCAGTAAGCGAGGCCGTATTCATATGGACCTAATTCCAGTATGGGCTGGGCGCGTTTATAAAATGGGTCAAGATCGGAACGTTTAATGGGCCAACCACTGTTTTGAACCCAGTCCCGTACCGTAAAATCAATATCATCCATGGTGGCGCACATGCCGCCCCAGTGCCCGGTGGTCCCGCCGAAATAGTGCAGCCGGCTTGATTTGAGCGGGTAGTAAGGCTGGCCGGTGTTTTTGCCACGGTAAAGGTCCTGGATTTCGTCTTCGTAGGAAAAACCACCTCCCTCCAACAGGATCACCTTGTAGGGCGTATTTATCCATTGAAGGGCTATGGAAACACCGGATGCACCGGCACCAACGATACAGATATCTCCCTCGATCAGGGAGCCGTTAGGCATTTCTCTCGCATCAATATGCATGGGTCTTCGAGGTTATGCAGTAAGGGAATAAAGGGCGCACTGGCGGGCTTCCGTTCGGGACAACACCCAGCCGGCAGGGTAGACGACGAGATTTTCCCTGAAATCCCTTTCGATTCTTTCATTTACCTTTTTTATGGGTATGGCATCCATTGCGGAAGGCTTTCTGCCGTTACCATAAATGTCTGCCAGCAGCGCTTCCGTGAGGGATTTGGCATCCCGTGCCACCGGATCCAGGGACTGGTAGGCCTTGCCTATTTCAACAATGGCTGCTTCATCGCAGAATTTGGATAGCAAAAGCGGCCTGGACAGGTGCTGTTTATCGCCGGAAAAAGCGTCACAACCTATGATCGGCAAACCGGCCGCGGCGGCACCCACGAGGGAAATTCGTAAAAAATGGCGTCTTTTCATCGATCGAGTTCAGGGTTTAAGGTCATCATCGGACCTTATTAATAACTGAAAATCAGCTTCAATATTATATCCCAGGCAATTTTCAGGGCTAGTATTGCTCCTTTTCGTTGGGAAAATCCCCGGATTTCACATCGCTGATATATTCCCGGATGGCGTTGCCAACCGTTTCGTACAGGTTAAGGTATTGCCGGAGGAAGCGTGGCTTGAATTCATGGTTAATACCCAGCATATCATGCATCACCAGGACCTGGCCGTCACAAGCCCCACCGGCTCCAATCCCAATGGTAGGGATATGCAGGCTCTTGGATACCGAAGCTGCCAGGCTGGCGGGTATTTTTTCCAATACGATGGCGAAACAACCGGCTTCCTGTAACAGCAAGGCATCCCGCCTTAATTTCTCCGCTTCCGCTTCTTCTTTCGCTCTCACCTGGTAGGTGCCAAACTGGTAAATACTTTGTGGTGTAAGCCCCAGATGCCCCATGACTGGTACACCGGCGGATATGATGCGGCGGATCCCCTCAACCACTTCTTCACCGCCCTCCATTTTAATAGCATGCGCGCCGGTTTCTTTCATAATCCGGATGGCAGACGCAAGTGCTTCCTTTGAATTGCCCTGGTAAGAACCAAATGGCAGGTCCACCACCACAAGGCAACGCCGGATTCCCCGCACCACAGACTGTGCATGGTAAATCATCTGGTCCAGCGTGATCGGAAGCGTGGTTTCATGACCCGCCATCACGTTACTGGCTGAATCGCCCACCAGGATTATATCAATCCCGGCTTCGTCCAGAATCCTCCCAAATGAAAAATCGTAGGCCGTAAGCATGGAAATCCGTTCCCCGGTTTCCTTCATTTTCTGCAGGGTATGGGTCGTGACTCTTTTGATTTCCTTGTTTACACTCATATATCTGCGTTTAACAACTTTGAATCCCTGGTCCCTAAAACACCATCATCTGATCATATAAATGGTGTATCAATCCATCTACCAGGCCTATCTTGGGCACATAAATCTCATCGCAGTCCACCCACCGCATGACATTTATGTATATCAGCAGGGCCGGAACAACCACGTCTGCTCGGTCTTCCCTCAGTTTGTATACATGCATGCGCTCGAGCATGGTGAAGCTGCTCAGTTCCTTGTAATAATCACGCAGCAACTGGAGGGGCAGGGGCTTCCCTTCTTTCCGTTTAGAGAGTGAAAAGATCTTGTTGATATTGCCGCCGGAACCGATGGCCGTAACATGTTTGTATCCCTTTGTCTTCGTCTTCAGGAATTCCTTCATTTCGTCCCACTGCGCATCCACCACCATATCCTTGATCAGTCGAATCGTACCTATATTAAAGGACTTCTTAAATACCAGTTTTCCATCGCAGAAAAAGGTCAGCTCCGTGCTACCGCCACCAACATCAATGTAGAGATAGGATTCATCCTTACTCATGTTTTCAGCGATGTGATTTTCGTAAATAAGCGTGGCTTCGAGATCGCCGCTGATCACTTCAATTTCAATACCCGTTTCCAGTTTCACTTTCCGTATGATATCACCCGCATTTCGCGCGTCACGCATCGCTGAAGTGGCGCAGGCTTTTACGTGTTTGACGTCGTAGGCGCTAAGGAGGTGTTTGTACGCTTTGATGGTTTCAAGGATCATGTCGGTTTTCTCCCTGGATATTTCACCGG
>JALOMP010000236.1 GCA_025455365.1 Chitinophagaceae bacterium
TGGGCTCTTAAAAATAGACGGGAATCAGATCACCCGTTATTCAGAGAAAGAAGGCCTTCCCCGGAATTGGACAAGGGATATATTGGAGGATGGTTCCGGTAATATCTGGGCGACGGTGGACAGTGGCGTCATGCGATTCAACGGAAAAGAGTTTCAGTTACTGGGCGCAAAAAACGGATTCTTTGACAAATTTCCCTTAGGCATGTCCATGGACTCCATGGGCGGATTATGGACATGTTCAGCCTCCGCGATTTGGCGAATATCCATGAGTACATTTGACGCGTCTCCCAATACATCCGATGAAACCGTGCACCACGTAAACGGCAAACTCTTAAAATTTGGCCATCGGGACGGAATGAAGTCCCAATACTTCAATGTATTCAGGGACAAGCGCAACAGGCTTTCAGTCCTCGCAAATGACCAGGACACGAAACTTTCTGTACTTGAACTGGACAAATTCGTACCTCAACCCAGCGCTCCGTCTGTTAGTCTTAGTAACCTCGATATTAATGATAAATTCGTCAATTTCCGCGATTCCCTGAGGCCATACCGGTCCGAGATACAGTTCGGGGATATTCCGGCATTCAGCAACTGTCCGGATAAACTGGTGGTACCTTATCACCTCAACCGGATTACATTCAGTTATCATGCGGCAGATCAGTTGACCAATCACCGGATCCTGTACAGTTATAAAATGGATGGACTTGACCAGGGCTGGAGCAAACCGTCTAATTCGAGCAGGGCCCGGTATGAATTTCTACCGCCGGGAAAATATACATTCCAGGTAAGGGCGATGGGAACCTCCCAGGAATGGGGTGAACCCGCCAGTTATCCATTTACCGTCAACCCACCCTGGTGGCGTTCCCCCTGGGCTTATGCTTTCTACGGGCTGCTTGTCTTATTCGGCGCAAGGTGGGTTCATCGTTACCAGAAAGAGCGGGTTATCCGGAATGAACAAGAAAAAGCACGAAAAATTGAACTCGCCCAGGCAAAAGAAATTGAAAAAGCATATGCAGAGCTGAAAACCACCCAACAGGAACTGATCCAACGGGAAAAAATGGCTTCCCTCGGAGAACTCACCGCCGGTATTGCCCATGAAATCCAGAACCCGCTGAACTTCGTCAACAATTTCTCGGATATCAACAGGGAGTTGATTGTTGAACTGCAGGAGGAACTGAAAAAGGGCGATATCCAGGAAGCATCTTTCATCGCCGAAAACCTGAAGGACAACGAGGACAAAATCACCCTCCATGGACGGCGGGCAGACGGTATCGTCAAAAGCATGCTGCAGCACAGTCGCGCCAGCGGCGGGCAGAAAGAACCCACCGATGTCAACAAACTGGTGGACGAATACGTCCGGCTGGCATACCATGGCTACCGGGCCCGGAATAAGGATTTTCATGTGACGCTGGATTTGAAACCGGACCCAGAGGCCGGGCAGGTGAAGATGGTGGCCCAGGACATCGGCCGGGTCCTGCTCAACCTGCTGAACAACGCCTTCCACGCCGTGGATGAAAAAGCCAAGACCATGGGCGAAGGATACCCGTCCACTGTAACGGTATCGACCAAACGAACGCCGCAGGGTGTGGACATCCGGGTGGAAGATAACGGGAGCGGCATCCCGGACGCGATCAGGGAAAAGATTTTCCAGCCCTTTTTCACCACCAAGCCCACGGGCCAGGGAACGGGGTTGGGATTGAGCCTGAGCTATGATATTGTCACCAAAGGACATGACGGATTGCTGGGAATGGAATCCATGGAGGGGAAGGGATCAACTTTTTGCATCACCTTACCCCAACATTGAATGAAACCACGACAGACCTTGTTGTTTATCTGCATCGCGCTCGTGCTTGGATACGGGTGTACAACCCAGACAGCAGAACCTGCCCAAGCCAAGAGCCCATCCGGAACAACAAAGCCGGGCGATCCTCCTTCCATGCAGGATATCGAAAAGGCAATGCAGATCCTGCAAAAAGATGTTCTCGTTCAGGACCCCCTCGAGAAAAAAACTTTTCTGCAGGAAGCATTCGAACTGGTAAAGGCATCAACAAACGATTCCCTGGTCAATGCGATCATATTTCAGCTTTCCTTCAATTCCAATATCAGCGGAGATTGGGCAAAGGGATTCGAATGGGCCATGTTGGGCATGGACAGGATCAGCGCAGACACGAAATCTTCTTTCTATCCAGCATTCGCCAATATGCTGGCCCAAAGTTGTGAGAAACAGCGAGACTACCATACCGCGCTCACCTGGGCAAAAAAAGCCATTCAATCCGGAGAAAGGAATGATAACCTGGAATATTTTAAAGTAAACCGATGGGCGGCCAGGATGATTGCCTCAAAATATATGGCGATCCTTGGCTATCCGCTGGACAGCTGTCTGCATTATGCACGGGAAAGTATCCGGTTGGGCATATTGGATAGTATAGAAACAAACCTCTTTGCTTATTCCTATGCAAATATGGCTGCTGCTTTTGAGGCGCACCAGCGCCCTGATTCAGCGCTCGTCTATTTCCACCGGGCACTCGCCATATTCAGGGAAACGGGACCCACATTCTCTGCCCAGGAAATCGAACGGGATTTGGCCCGACTCTTCCAGCACAACCATCGCCCGGATTCTGCGCAGTACTATGCCTTAAAAGCATATGAAGCAGCTCCGGCGGTAAACAACTGGGATGTGCGCATGGACGCAGCCGATATTTTATCGAGCCTCTACGAAAATTCCGATAAAGAGCAGTCGCTGGCCTATCTCAAAGTTTACCTGCATTTGAAAGACAGCCTGTTTAACCGGGATAAGTATAATGCCATCGCGCTGATCCAAACCAATGAACAACTCAAGGCCCGCGATGCCACAGAAAAAGAGCGCCGCCTTCGTTCGAGAATAATTACCGGCAGCCTGCTGTCCGGGCTGTTCCTGCTGTCCCTGATCGGGCTCATGCTGTACCGGAACAACCAGGTGAAGATAAAAGTCAACCAGGAACTTGCTAGTAAAAACCGGGAACTTGAAATCGAAGCGGCACTGGAGCGCGTTCGGTCCGCCGCCATGGCCATGCAGCGAAGCGACCAGCTGGAAAATGTTGTTGGCCTGATGTACGAGCAGTTTGAAGAACTCGGCTTCGGACTCTACCAGGTCCTGGTATCCATCTTCGACTTCAAGAACGGCATCATTGAATGGTGGAGTAAAGGATTTGGTGAAGACAGGCTTCCCCAGCGAAATATCATTCCCGTGATCGACCATCCCCTGCCCAACGACCAGCGGAAGGCCTGGGAAAGCGGGGCGGAATACCGGGCCTATACCCTCGAAGGGGAAATCAAGAAAAGCTGGGAAGAATACCTGTTCACGCAGACCGACCTGCAGCATTTTCCCGAGCAGGTCAAAGCCCGGATGCGCGGGCTTGACAGCGTTTGCCTGGGTGATGCAATCATGAAATGCGGCGTTTTGCAGGCTGCCGGCACGCATCCCTTGTCAGAAGCACAGGCAGACATCCTGGTCCGTTTCGCGAAGGTGCTGGACCAATCGTACACCCGGATGACAGACCTGCAAAAAGCGGAACAGCAGGCCCGCCAGGCACGCATTGAAACGGCCCTCGAACGCGTACGCGCCCGTGCCCTGGCCATGCAGGCACCGGAGGAGCTGGTGGAAGTGGCACAATTGCTCCGCCAGGAAATGGGCATATTGGGCATCGAATCGCTCGAAGGAGGAACCATTTTCATTCATGAAGAAAAATCGGAACGCGCCGAATGCTGGTTCGCCATTCGTGACATCCGGCTTTCAGGCAAACCGCTCGTATCAGACCATGTCTCGCTCAACCTGAACGATACCTGGGTTGCCAGAGAAATGCAGGCTTTTTTCAACAGCGATCAAACGCAGGTATCGATTCCCATGCGCGGTGCGCACAGGCGGGAATGGATCGAATACTTCTATCAACGTAGCCCCGTATTCAACGGGTATTATGGCGATCATATCCCAGACCGCTTCTACCACCTGTACAAGTTTTCCAACGGGGCGATTGGTGCAGCAGCACCGGGAGAGATTTCCGCTGAAAGCTGGGACCTGCTGCAGCGCACGGCTTCCGTCTTCTCGCTGGCATATTCGCGCTTTAAAGACTTGAGCCAGGCCAGGACTGACCTGCAGCGACTGAAAGAAGAAAAACAGCGCGCGGAGATCGCATTGTCAGAACTTAAAGCCACCCAGGCACAACTGGTCCAATCGGAGAAAATGGCCTCCCTGGGCGAGCTCACGGCCGGCATCGCCCATGAGATCCAGAACCCGCTGAACTTCGTAAATAATTTCTCTGACCTGAATAAAGAGTTAATCGAAGAACTGCAGGAGGAATTGAAAAAGGGCGATATCCGCGAAGCGTCTTCCATTGCAGATAGCCTCAAAGACAACGAAGAAAAAATCAACCTGCATGGCCGGCGCGCCGACGGGATCGTCAAAAGCATGTTGCAGCACAGTCGTGCCAGCGGCGGCCAGAAAATACCGACCGATGTCAACAGACTCGTGGATGAATATGTCCGCCTCGCCTACCACGGATTTCGGGCGAAGCACAAGGATTTTAATGTGATGCTGGATATCCAGCTGGATCCCGAGGTCGGGCCTGTGCCGATGGTCGCCCAGGACATCGGACGGGTGATCCTTAACCTGCTGAACAACGCCTTCCAGGCCGTTCAGGAAAAAGCCAAAACAGCAGGCGCAAACTATCAGCCCACCGTCTCCATTAAAACCCTTTCTGCTCACTACGAAGCTGGATTAAGTGGGAACAAGCCAATTCAATCCCAAATCCAAACTCCAAAATCGAAAATCGGCAATCCAAAATCGATCGCGATCGCGATCGAAGACAACGGCCCCGGCATCCCGGACAATATCAAAGACAAAATCTTCCAGCCCTTCTTCACCACCAAGCCCACGGGGCAGGGAACCGGTTTGGGATTGAGTTTGAGTTATGATATTGTGAAAGCGCACGGCGGGGCGTTCAAAGTGGAAACTAAAGAAGGGAAAGGATCTGAATTCATCATTGAACTGGACGTTATCAAATAAAAATTATGATAAAGTTTGCCATAACGATACTGTCACTCTTTTTTTCAGTTGCCGCCTTTTCACAGGTAGGCGGCACTGACCAACACAGGGA
>JALOMP010000237.1 GCA_025455365.1 Chitinophagaceae bacterium
TTTGCAGTGGTAATCGTAGCATTGTTCTTACCAATATTATTTGTTGAACCGGTTGCCGTAATTACCTTATTCCTATCTACCGTGAAGTTGGCGCCGGTGAGTAAGGTTTGAATCCTGCGCTCACCTACGGGGGGCACTACACTGTTGGCTGCACGGCGCCCTTTCGTTACATGATATTGCAGTACAGCGGCTACCAGGCCTTGCGGTAAGTCAGTGATTTTTTCAATTCCCAGGAATTCGTAGAGGTCTTCGAAGGCCTGATTGGTAGGCGCAAAAACGGTGAATTGATCGGTGCCGTTTAATGCAGGGATGAGTCCGGCACTAAGCGGTGCGGCATCCACGTACTGCAATGCTTTTACCAACTCAGAAAAATTGGGGTTGCCCAATGCCAGCTCTACAATGGTTTGTGTTCCTTTTGCAGGAGCTGCCTTAGCTTCTAATTCACCAACGGCTGCATTGCGGATTCCTTCTTCCGGCTGGGCAATTTCTTTTTGACAGCCTACGCCCAGGATGGCGACAATAAATAAAGCCAGGAGGCTTTTCAAGGTTACAATGAAATTCTTCTTCATGATGTAGCAACTTTTTTGATGAATAAGCGAAACACCACGAATTCCAAAAATGTTTAGATATAGCCAATTTGAAATTAAACAAAATAGGAATATCCTTTTTTCTTAGATTTTGAAAATCAGTTGATTGATCAATTTTGGTCGTTTTAAAGATCCATTTTCGATTTTGGGAAAAGGAAATTGGGGAACCAAGTAGATGCTATTCGTCGAACCAGTTTGTGAATTAGTGAGTATTATTTTATCTGACATTGATGTCAATTTTTAGAGGTCCTTCAGCCCGCTGGAGATTGCGGTATTGCCCCTTGATTGAGGTGTTTTCGATGGATTTCGTTGATCGGTACACGGCTGTCTTCAATCCCTGTATCGCCCGCTAAGGATCTTGCCGATCTGGTAGAAGCCTGTCTTCACAAGCAGTTCCCCGGGCGTTTGTGCAGGCATGGTTAAGGGATTACTGTTAACGCCCAAGTCAGCGGGAAAACGCAAGTCCCGGACGCATGGAGTTATTGCGGCTTGCGGAATACCAGGCAGTGCTGCCAGGGGAGGTTAGCGATGTTTCGCTCAAACTGGAAGCCGGCAGCCGTCATTTCCCATACGGCCTGTGCTTCGCTCATTTTGTGGACCGTTTTGATGGGTACTTCGGGGTCTTCCATGCGGTATTCCACCAAGAAGAGCCTGCCGCCGGGCTTCAGCGCATCCAGCAGGGAACGGGCCATTTCATAGGGGAATGAAAATTCATGGTATACGTCTACCAATAACATGACATCAACAGATGTTGCCGGCAATTGGGCCGACCGCTCGGTGCACTTCAAAGGGACAATGTTGCCCAGTTTTTCCGTCTTCGCTCTTTTCTCCAGGTAAGCGATCATCTCCGGTTCCACATCGACGGCGTATACCGTTGAAGACCCAACCTGCTTTGAAATCCTGACGGTATAGTATCCGCTGCCGGCGCCGATGTCTGCAACGACCATTCCTGTTTTCAGTCCCATATTTTTCATCAACAGGGCGCTGCCCTCCTCTTTTTCCCGTTCCGGTCGTTCCAGCCAGGAAATGCCGTAGTGGCTCATTACATGGGCGATCTGCCGACCCATGTACCACTTGCTGATGCCATTCGGGTCGCCGTCACGGTATTAATACCTGTCCTGTGCCCGAAGGTTGTTGTCCATCACCAGGAATCCCAGGAACGCCAGCAAAAAGTATTTCATGCGTATATTACAAGGGTTGACGGTCATCGGTTCAATGTCCGGATACTTTCGCTGTAAAGAACTTCGATCCCATGCAATACGCCAGACTTGGAAAATCAGGGCCCGACATTTCCCGTATCGCGCTGGGCTGCATGTCCCTTTCCGCTTCCCACGAAGCGGAAGGTATTCGGATCATCCATCGGGCCATCGACCTCGGGATTAATTTTATTGATACGGCGGATCTGTATGAGAAAGGACTCAACGAAGTTCTGGTGGGCAAGGCGCTGAAGGATAAACGGAAGAATCTCGTGCTGGCCACCAAGGTGGGCAACCAGTGGCGGAATGATGGCAGCGGCTGGGACTGGAACCCGGGTAAGGAATATATCATCGCGTCCGTGGAAGAAAGCCTGCGGCGACTGCAAACGGATTATATAGATCTCTACCAGCTGCATGGCGGGACCATCGAGGACTCGATCGATGAAACCATCGAAGCTTTTGAGACCCTGCAGGTTTCCGGAAAAATCCTGCATTACGGCATCTCGTCCATCCGGCCCAATGTGATCCGGGCATATGCCAGCCGTTCGCGCATCACGAGTGTCATGATGCAATACAGCCTGCTGGACAGGCGGCCGGAAGAAGCGATGCTGGACCTTCTTCAGGACCATGGCATCGGCGTGTTGGTGCGGGGTCCGCTGGCCCAGGGGTTACTGGCGGGCAAACCAGCGCGGGCATACCTGGAACATGATGCGGTGGCAGTGAAGTCGGCGCAGGAAGTCATACGGTTATGCACAACCGAAGTACGAACGGCGGCGCGCGTTGCCCTCGGCTATGTACTGGCCCATCCCGCGGTGACCTGCGCGGTAGCTGGGGCAAGAACGCTTTCGCAACTGGAGGATATGGCCGGGGTCTTTGATACCGAAGCCCTGGCGGAAAAGGAAATGGACCGCCTCAGGCAGTCCATTCCGGTGAATATGTATGCAGATCACCGCTAGGCATTCAAAGCATTCTTACCGGCCTTTTCCCTTTCCATGGCCGTTACCATTGCCACGACTGTTACCATTGGAACTTTTATCCTTGTCTTTCCCTTTTCCATTGTGTTTTTCCCAGGGTTCATTGCTGGCCCAGTCGAACTCCTCATACCGGTAATTTTTCCAGTTATAGTTCCGGTACCGCTCCGGCAAGGTGGTTCGGCGAGTCCATATCCCTGCTTCCAGGAAGAAGTAAACGCCTACCCGGGTATCGAAATAGAATCCAAGGGTGGGGAAATAAGTATAGCGGGCTTTGGCGCGGTATCCTTTTGCGGGCGCCCAGGGAGGAGGTCCGCCTTGGGCATATACATCGGATGTGATCGTGGCCAGGGCGATCATGGCAATGACGAACGTCTTCAGGATTGGTTTCATAAGATAAGGTTTGTGCTAAAAATAATACCAGTATCTAGTTTGGTCAATACCTGTGTACATCTTGAGGCAATTTTAACAACGGACGCGCAGGCCAACCCTTCGCCGTCCACCGTATTTTTTTCGCCATTGTTTGGAAATACGGCGATTCTAAACTTACTTTGTATCTCAAAGTACTTTTATGTCATCCAACGAGCAGAACCTTGATGCCATACGGGAAATCAGGCAGATGATGGACCGGAGCAGCCGTTTCATTAGCCTGAGCGGCTGGAGCGGGGTAGTGGCCGGCGGTTCAGCCCTGGCTGGAGCCTGGCTGGCCCGTGAGAAAATTGCGGCCTATTTCCAGGATGGATATGGTAAAACCGAGGCCTGTCCGGTCTGCCTGCGAAACGATTTGTTGGCCATAGCCGCAGGGGTTTTTATCCTGGCGTTTGTGGCAGCCGTCCTTTTTACCTACTTTAAAAGCCGGCGTGATGGTATTGCTTTTTGGGGCGCTTCAGCCAGGCGGTTGATGTGGAACACCATGATGCCCATGTTGACCGGCGCTCTCCTCATCTGGCGCATGATTGAGCTTGAACAATATGAGCTGGTAGCCCCGGCATCCCTCTTGTTCTATGGGCTGGCGCTGGTCAATGGAAGCAAGTTTACCCTCGGGGAAGTGCGTTATCTCGGTTATGCCATGATCGTCACAGGCCTCATTAGTCTCTGGTTTTCCGGATACGGTCTTTATTTCTGGGCTTTCGGCTTCGGCGTTTTACATATTCTGTATGGACTTTCCATGTGGTGGAAGTATGAAAGATATACCTGGTTATCAGGACCCAGGGCGTAATCATGAAAAATCCGATCGAACAACTGAACAAGATTTTTGACAGCCGCATCCGGCTGGGCATCATGAGCGCCCTGCTCGTCAATGAAGATGTGAGCTTTAATGACCTCAAGGAGCTGATACAGGTTACCGATGGAAACCTGGCCAGTCACCTGAAGACATTGGAAGAAAGCGCGTATATCAAGGTGGAAAAAGGTTTTGTGGGGCGTAAGACCAATACCACCTACAAAGTAACCAAGGCGGGCGAAAAGGCATTCCGCCTGCACCTGGACGCCCTGGAACAAATGATCCGGCAGATGGGCAAGTAATTTTTTTTATACATATACTTTGAAATACAAAGCACTTTTATTACAAAAACTCGGCATTATGAACATAAGCAATCCGGCTGGCCAGGCTTTTGGCCCTGCGTCGCACCAGGAATCATCAAACCGCTACATGATCAAGGGTCTTTTTACGGGAGCCCTCATCCTGGCGATGATGATCCCCACCATTTTCATCTATAACCTGGTCCATGAGCGTGAGCAACGCCAGAAAGAAGTAGCTGCTGAAGTAAGCCAGAAATGGTCTGCTGCCCAGACATTCAGCGGCCCCTATATTTTCCTGCCATACCGGCATCTGGAAAAGTCGCCGGATGGAAGGATAACGGAATCGCAACGGCATGTATGGATCCTCCCGGAACAACTGAACGTGGACGGCCAGGTAGACCAGGAGGTGCGCAAAAGATCGATTTATAATGTTTTGCTGTACAGGGCGAATCTCCAGGTACAGGGTAGTTTTACGTTTCAGTTACCGAAGGATATGGATGCTTCCCTGGTCCTTTGGAAGGATGCGAAAATATGCGCGGGCATTTCTGATTTCAAGGGTATCGAAGAGAGGATCTTTGTCCGTTTCGGGGATGTGGAATATGAATTGTCGCCCGGCCTTCCATCCAATGAAATCGATAAAAAGGGCTTAAGCGCCGGGATCAGTCTCAGCGCCGCAGACCTGGAGAAGCCCTGGAGCTTTGCAACCAGTCTCCGGTTGAAGGGAAGCGGCAAGCTTCATTTCAAGCCGCTCAGCGGCAACAGTACATACAGCCTGCGATCCAAATGGCCGGATCCTTCTTTCGACGGCAACAGCCTGCCAGGGGAGCGGGCGGTGAGTGATAGTGGTTTCGTTCGGGCTTAGCCTGTTGCAACCGGCTGATCATTATGCAAAAACAGATCGAAGTGTCAAGTACGCCATTCTTATTATTGGCCTGACTTTTTCACTGTTTTTTATCATGGAGATCCTGCAGAAGAGGCCCGTTCACCCGGTGCAGTATATCCTGGTAGGCCTGGCCCTGGTCATCTTTTACACGCTCTTATTGTCGATTAGTGAATTTCTGGCGTTTGATATCGCATACCTGATTTCAGCTTCGGCTACAGTTCTCTTAATCGCGCTCTACGCCCGTGCGCATTTCAGGAAATGGTCATCTGCCTTTCTTTTTGGCGGCATCCTGGCGCTCCTGTACGGGTTCATTTTCGTCCTGATCCGGCTGGAAGACACGGCGCTCCTGGTGGGCAGCATCGCGCTCTTCCTGGTGCTCGCCCTGGTGATGTTCGCCAGCCGAAAAGTCAATTGGTACGGCACGCAACCCGTTGTCCCGGACAGTTCCGAAGCCCGGTAGAAATACCCGGCACATTCTCCCAGCCATCAAAAAAATCCTGTCGGGAAGGCCGACAGGATTTTTTCTGCCTATCTTAGATAAACCGTTTTAGCAAAACCAACGATCGCCATGCCACTGACTCGCCGACAAGCCCTCCGGCAATTTCTCTTCGTTTCCGCCGGGGTGGCCCTGATACCATCCTGTATGGAAGACAGGAGTAAATCGTCCATCCTGCTCAAAAACCTGCAGATCAGTACAGACCAGGAAAAACTACTGGCGGAACTGGCGGAAACCATCATTCCCAAAACTTCCTCCCCCGGGGCAAAGGATCTTTCCGCCCACCTGTTTGCGCTGAAGATGATCGATGATTGTCGCAGCAAGGAGGACCAGGATAGATTCATCGAAGGCCTGAAGGCATTTGAGAAAATGGCTGGCAAGGATTTCGCCCGGCAGTCCATGCAGGAGCGCGCGAAAATCCTGGAGCCACTCGAAAAAGACAAGGACGCCAAGGAACCTGCCGCCGCTTTCTACAGGACCATGAAGCGACTGACCATCCAGGCCTATACCTCTTCTGAATACTTCCTGACAAAAGTCCAGGTATATGAAATGGTTCCGGGCCGCTACCATGGATGCGTACCCGTAAAAGCATCCTGATTCTTCATCATTCATTCCACACAAAATATGGGAGACAATAACCGCCAGTTTGATGTGATCGTCATTGGTTCCGGCATCAGCGGAGGCTGGGCCGCCAAGGAATTCTGTGAGAAAGGGCTGAAAACCCTGGTCCTGGAAAGGGGTCGCGACGTGCAGCATCTCAAGGATTATCCCACCACCAATATGATGCCCTGGGAATTTGAGCACCGGGGCGAAGTGCCGCATGATATCCAGAAAGACAACCCGGTGGTGAGCCGCTGTTACGCATTCAGGGAGGATGCCATGCATTTCTTCGTGAAGGATACGGATCATCCTTACGTGCAGGACAAACCCTTCGACTGGATCCGGGGCTACCAGGTGGGCGGTAAATCCCTGCTTTGGGCGCGCCAGACCCAGCGCTGGAGCGAATATGATTTTGAAGGTCCCGCGCGGGATGGGTTCGCGGTGGACTGGCCCATCCGGTACAAGGACCTGGCTCCCTGGTACAGCTATGTGGAGAAGTTCGCCGGCATTTCGGGTAACCGCGACGGTTTGGATATCCTGCCTGACGGTGAATTCCTGCCGCCCCTGGAACTGAGCTGCGTGGAGAACCATTTCAAGGATGTAGTGTCTAAAAATTTTCCGGGCCGGCATGTAATCTACGGGCGCTGCGCACACCTTACCCAGCCGCAACCTGTACACCTGGAACAGGGTCGCGCCCAATGCCAAAAACGCAACCTTTGTCAGCGGGGATGCCCCTTTGGCGGATATTTCGCCAGCAATTCCACCACCATCCCCTGGGCCCTGAAAACGGGAAACATGACGCTGCGCCCGCATTCCGTGGTGCAGTCGGTTATCTATGACGATAAGAAGGGGAAAGCCACTGGCGTGCGCGTGATCGATGCGCAGACAAAGGAAGTGACCGAGTATTTTGCCCGCGTGATCTTCGTCAATGCCGCGGCACTGAATACAAACCTTATCCTGCTTAACTCTACCTCCTCCCGGTTTCCGAACGGCCTTGGGAATGACAACGGTCTACTGGGCAAGTATGTGGCATTCCACAACTACCGGGCACGTATCAACGCAAGATTCGAAGGCTTCATGGACAAGAAGACGGACGGACGATCACATACCAGTGCATACCTGCCCCGCTTCCGCAATGTGAAAAAACAGGAAACGGATTTCCTTCGCGGTTATGCTGCCGGGTTTTCGGCCGGACGCTATGCCCGGCCCAATACCGATGGTTTTGGCGAAAGCCTTAAAAAGCAGATCGACAACCCGGAGATGGGCCCCTGGTTTGTGGGCTCACACATGATGGGCGAAACGATTCCCAAGGAAAGCAACACGGTCAGTCTTGATCCCGGCCAGAAAGATGCCTGGGGAATGCCTTTGCTGAAGGTGAACATCGATTACGATGAAAACGATGAAAAAATGGTGAAGGACTTCTTT
>JALOMP010000022.1 GCA_025455365.1 Chitinophagaceae bacterium
GTGGATGGCGCGGAAGGGGTGAAGGACATGAAGATCGTGGATGCAATTTATGCGGCCGTCCGGAGCGGGCAGAAAGTGCCGCTTAAGCTGTAGGTCCTGCTCTTCGCGGCCCTTCAATCATCGCGGCGCGGGTATGAACCGAAAGACCCAACCGGATACCTGAATTCCCTATCTTTAGCCATACCCAAATCATATCGTATGGCAAGGCTCTTCATTGCATTCTTGGTCGGCGTAACCCTGTTCCAGTCCGCCACGGCGCAGGATCCTTATTTCTTCGCGGGCAAGGGAAAGTTCAATCCTTCCATCCCGGACCCGGAGACCTTTCTCGGCTATAAAGTCGGCACCCAGCATACCCGCCACGAGAAACTGGTGGAGTATTTCAGGACCCTGGACAGGCTTTCCGACCGCGTAACCGTTACCACCACTGGCGAAACTTTCGAACAACGGGAACAGATCCTCGCCATCTTCACTTCTTCGGCTAACCATGGACGCTTGGAAGAGATCCGTAAAGCCAACCTGGCGGCGCAGAGCACCGGCGCTACGGAGAATCTCCCCCTCGTCATCCACCTGGGCTACAACGTGCACGGCAATGAACCTTCCAGTTCCGAAGCCGCCATGTTAACCGCCTGGTACCTCACTGCCTCGCAGGACCCTGAAACCGACAAATGGCTGAACGATATGGTGATCCTGATGGACCCGGTGATCAACCCGGACGGTCGCGACCGCCACAGTCATTGGGCTAATATGCACAAGGCAGAGCCGCCGGTGGCCGACCCGCAGGACCGGGAACATAACGAGATATGGCCGGGTGGAAGGTTTAATCACTATTGGTTTGATTTAAATCGCGACTGGTTCCTCGGCACTTTCCCCGAGACCCGTAACCGCATCCGCGTCTTCCACCAGTGGAGGCCATATGTACAGACGGACCACCATGAGATGGGCACGAATTCGACCTTCTATTTCGACCCCGGCAAGAACAGTTCCAACAACCCTATTGTCCCGGATTATCTCTACAATACGATCTATCCCAAATTCGGGGAGTATTTCTCCAAAGCCGCCAACGAGATCGGCAGCATGTATTTCACCAAAGAGGCCTTCGACAAACTCTATCCTGGGTACGGCTCCAGCTATATCAACTTCTACGGCGGCGCGGGATTCCTCTTCGAGCAGGGCAGTTCCCGCGGGCACGTGCAGGAAACCAGCACCATTCCCATTACGTTCGCATTCACCATCCGCAACCAGTTCACCGCCTCGCTGGCCACGATCCGGGCATCGCTGGCGGAAAAGGCCAGCCTGCTGAAACTGCGCAAGGAATTTTTCCGCGTGGCTTCCGAACAGGCGAAGAAATCGCTCGTCAAAGGCTATGTGTTTGGTGATCCCAGGGACGCCACCCGCACCCGTGCTTTCCTGGACATGCTGCTGATGCACCAGGTGGATGTGTATGAAAACGTCTCGCCGCTCACGGTAGAGGGTAAACGATTCGAGGCTGGCCAGAGCTGGTACGTGCCCGTCGACCAACCTAATTACATCATGGTGCGCAGCGTGTTTGAAAAAGCGATTACCTATACGGACAGCACTTTCTATGACGCATCCACCTGGAGCCTGGTGCACGCTTACGGCATGCCCTATGCGGAAATGAAAACCGTCGCCACCCCGGGAAAGAAACTGACCACCCTTCCCGAAATGACATCGCACATCGTAACCATGAGTAGTTATGCCTATGTCTTCCATGGCACGGATTATAACAGCCACCGGATGGTCTATGCCCTGCAAAGGGCCGGCGTCTTCGTGCAAAGCGCTTTTCGCCCCTTCACCGCGGTGATCGAAGGGAAGCCGGTGAATTTCGGCTATGGATCCTTCTCCATCCCGGTCAACCTGCAGACTGTCTCTCCTGACTCCATATTCCGTGTAGTGCAAGCCGTTAGCAAAAATTGCGGTATTCCCGTCTACGGACTATCCACGGGATTCAGTGCCGGCGGTATCGACCTGGGCAGCAACTATATGCGAACCCTGAGAAAGCCTGAACTGGCGATGATCGTAGGTCCGGGCGTATCACCTCCGGAAGCGGGGGAAATCTGGCACCTGCTCGACCAGCGCCTGCAGATGCCCATTACCAAACTGGATATGCTCACGCTTCCCCGGGCGGACCTGCAGCGGTATAACACGATTGTGATGGTGAGCGGTAACTATACATTGCTCGATAAGAACCTGACGGACAAGATCCGGACCTGGGTGCAGAACGGAGGGACGCTGGTGACGATGAAGGGCGGTGCCGAATGGGCGATCCGGAACGGGTTTACAAAAGAACGCCTGCTGGTGGACAGCAGCAAGCCATCGCCCAATCGATTTAATTTCGACGAAGCATCGGACCGCGAAGGGTCCAGGGCGATGGGCGGGTCGATTTTTACGGTGGACCTGGATACCACGCACCCGATGGCTTTCGGGTATACGTCGCGTAAACTGTCAGTGTACCGGAACGGCTCAACCTTTCTAATGCCTTCGACAAACGCATACACGACCGTCGCCCAATACTCGGCCAACCCGCTCGTGGGTGGCTATATGCACCCGGAGACCTTAAAGAAAGTGCGGAACTCCGCCGCTATCCTGGTGGGGCAGGAAGGCCGTGGCCGGGTGATCCTGTTTTCGGATGATCCCAATTTCCGCGGCACCTGGTATGGCACGAATAAGCTTTTCCTGAACGCGCTGTTCTTTGGCTCGCTGATGAATGTGCCGACGCCGTTTGGGGAATAAACATCTGCCGGGTCCGCCTGCGCATGAGCGAAAGCGGCCCGGCAGCCATATATCGTTGCAAGGGACTTCTGCCAGGAAGCCCTTTTTTTTATGAAATCCGAATCGGTGTCTGCACGCCGGTGCGGCCTTTCCGCTGCAGGAAATACATCAAGGTGAAGCTGGGGATGAAGTCGGTCCCGGGCAGGATCTCTTCGATGAAGTTGAACACACCACCCATGGCGCCTTTCCAGCCACCGAAGGTCAGGAAAAAGATTACCGAGGAGATCGGCGCCCAGAGGATATCGCCAAATTCACCCAGCAGGGGAACGGAGTAGGTGGCGAAGCCGATGACGTCCATCAGGATGCAAAAGATCAGCGAGGGTTCTTTTTTGTTCATTTGAGATTTTCAGTTACAAGTGTCAGATGAAAGGCGGCCACCAACCGTTGCAAGGGCATCGTTAATATTTGACAGACCAGCAGGTCCCCTTCGGTTGACCTCGCCTGGCAGAATTCGTTTGCGGCGACCTCGCTTGGAAGAATTTGCAAGCGATGAACTCGTTTGGAAAAAATGAGTCGTATTGCCTAGGTCTTCCCCGTCATATTAGAGGAACAGGTCCCTTCCTGCCCCCTACGCCCTAATAATCAATCACCTGCTCCTCGATCGCCACCGGCAATTCCCGCCACTCGTACTGCTGGTTGCGAAGCTGCGGCTCGAAGCCGGCTTCGCGGATGGCGTCCTGCATGGTCTTGTAGGTGAAGCGGTGCGGCGCCCCGGCGGCGGAGACCACGTTTTCTTCGATCATGATCGACCCGAAATCGTTGGCACCGGCATGGAGGCAGACCTGGGCCACGGCCTTGCCGACGGTGAGCCAGGAGGCCTGGATATTTTTGATATTGGGCAGCATGATCCTGCTGATGGCAATCATGCGGATGTATTCTTCGGGGGTGGTCAGGTTCTGCACGCCGCGGATCCGGGCCAGCAGGGTGTCCACGTCCTGGAAGGTCCAAGGGATGAAAGCCAGGAATCCCTTGGCATCCGCCGGTTTGCGGCTTTGCACCTCGCGGATTTTGACCAGGTGTTCGAAGCGTTCTTCCAGGGTTTCCACATGCCCGAACATCATCGTGGCGGAGGTAGTGATATGCTGCTGGTGTGCTTCGGCCATGATGTCCAACCATTCCTGGGCGCCGCACTTGCCTTTGCTGATCAGGCGGCGTACACGGTCGACCAGGATCTCGGCGCCCGCGCCCGGCAGGGAGTCCAGCCCGGCTTCCTTCAGCGCTTTCAGCACTTCACGGTGGGTGGATTTCTCCAGCTTGGTGATATGGGCCACTTCGGGCGGACCGAGGGCGTGGAGCCGGATGTCCGGGAACTCGGCCTTGATGGCGCGGAAGGTATCCACATAAAATTGCAGTCCCAGTTCCGGGTGGTGCCCACCCTGGAGCAGCAGCTGATCGCCCCCGTATTTCAGGGTTTCCGAAATCTTTTTCCGATAGGTAGGCATGTCCGTGATATAGGCCTCGGGGTGACCGGGAATGCGGTAGAAATTGCAGAATTTACAGTTGGCCACGCAGACATTGGTGGTGTTCACGTTCCGGTCGATCTGCCAGGTGACTTTCCCGTGCGGCACCTGTTTGCGGCGCAGGGTATCGGCTATGGACATCAGTTCCGCCAGGGGGGCCTGGGTGAACAGGTACTGCCCTTCTTCGGCACTCAGGAATTCGAAGTTCAGGGCTTTGCGGTATAAGTCGGACAAGGCGTGCATATTCCGGTTTGATATTAAGAAGACAAATGTACGATATCAAAGGTTGAGCGATGAGCGGGCGCAATTTTGGCTAAGCGGGTGATCCATCCACCAAATAAGTTGTTATTTTGGCAGAACGCAGCCTTTTCCATTTTCCGGCTGCCTTTACCCGGTATCATGCATCCCCGACGCTGCCTTATCCTCCTGCTTTTACTGCTGGGCATTTCCCCTGTCCCCAGGGCCCAGGAGCAATTCTCTGAGCCGCCCTCCCGGAAGCTCACCACCGTACCCATCAAGTTGCTCAGCGGCGGGGTCATCCTGCTCAAGGCTACCGTCAACGACTACCCGGACAGCCTCAATTTCATCCTCGATACCGGCAGCGGGAATATTTCGCTGGATTCGGCCACCTGCGTGGAACTGAATATCCCCACGGTGGCCTCTGACAGAACCATACGTGGCATCGGCGGGATCCGGAACGTGCGTTTCCTGTACAATGCCCGGCTCAACCTGCCCGGGCTGAAAGTGGACAGCCTGAATTTCCATGTGAACGATTACGAAATCCTTACCTCTGTGTATGGTGTCAAGATCGACGGGATCATCGGTTATGCCTTCCTGAGCAAGTATATCGTGAAGCTGAATTATGATACCCTGCTGATGGAAGTGCATTCCCAGGGCGAGATGAGATATCCCCGCGGCGGTCATATCCTCCGGCCTACGCTCACTTCGATCCCCATCCTGAGCACCAAATTCAAGGATAGTGAGACTTTTGTAAACCGTTTCTATTTTGATACGGGCGCGGGCCTGAGTTTCCTGCTTTCGGAGGACTACCTGCGCGACAGTGCGGTACTGGGAAAGAAAAAAAAGCCTCCGGTGGTCACGCAGGCCGAGGGTTTGGGCGGGAAAATGTCCATGCGTCTCACCACCGTGAAGGAACTTCGCCTGGGTCCGTATAAGTTCCGAAATGTGCCCACCTTCCTGTTTGAGGATGAATACAATGTGACCTCCTATCCCTTTCTCGGTGGCCTTGTGGGTAACGACCTGCTCCGTCGGTTTAACATCATCATCAATTACCGCAAGCGTGAAATCCATATCACCCCCAATCGGTCCTTCAAGGAACCCTTCGACTACGCGTACTCGGGATTGGGGGTCTATTATTTGGATGGCAAAGTGGTGGTGGAGGACGTGGTGGCAGGTTCCCCGGGGGAGTTGGCAGGGTTTAAGCCGGGCGATGTAATCCTGGGCGTTGGCAACAATTACAGCAACAATATCCTGGTCTACAAAGCCCTGATGCAGAACCTGGGCGAGAAAATCCGCTTTGTTATCATGCGGAACAACCAGCCGGAAGTGCTTTACCTGAAGCCCATCAGCATCCTCTGACCAGTCGCCCCGTTCCTGCATCTGTTTTTTCAAAAGCAGGCTGGCAGGTCCGTGACCGCGTAGTCTTGCAAGAAACAAACGACCCCACTACAACGGTTGCCTGAACGGACTGCTGATTTGTCGTTTTTGCATCGGATATTTGCGGAATGATCCAGTTTGACCGTTTTGTGTTATCCAACGGCCTCAGGGTGCTCGTCCACCAGGACAACAGCACGCCCATGGCTGTAGTGAATGTTTTGTACGATGTAGGTGCCCGGGACGAGGAATTCTCCAGGACGGGATTCGCCCATCTTTTTGAACACCTGATGTTCGGCGGTTCGGTGAATATCCCCGTGTACGACGAACCCCTGCAGGTGGCCGGCGGCGAGAACAACGCATATACCACCAATGACCTGACGAATTATTACTGCCAGCTGCCGGCCGAAAACCTGGAAACGGCTTTCTGGCTGGAAAGCGACCGCATGCTGTCCCTGGCATTCAGCGAGAAAAGCCTCGATGTGCAACGCAAGGTGGTCAGCGAGGAATTCAAGGAGCATTACCTCAACAAACCTTACGGGGACGCATGGATGCATATGCGTGAGTTGGCATATACCACCCATCCTTACCGCTGGATGACCATCGGCAAGGAACTCTCCCATATCGAACAGGCGAAGCTGGAAGACGTCAAGCGATTCTTCTTCAAGCATTATACCCCCGTGAATGCCATCCTGGTGGTGGCCGGCAATGTGTATAAGGACCAGGTCCGGGCACTCGCGGAGAAATGGTTTGGCGATATTCCCCCCGGTACCCGGTACCAGCGCAACCTGCCCGCCGAACCGCCACAGGTCAAGCCAAGGCGCATGGAACTGACGGCAGATGTGCCGCTGGACGCATTCTACAAGACATGGCATATGTGTGCGCGTATGGATGACCGTTATTACGCAGCGGATCTCGTGACGGACATGCTGGGGGGCGGTGGATCTTCCCGGCTGTACCAGTCGCTGGTCAAGGAAAAGCAACTCTTCAGCAATATCGACTGCTATCATTACGGAAGCCTGGATCCCGGTCTCCTGGTGATTGAGGGAAAACTGGTGAAAGGGGTTCAAATCCGGGATGCGGAAGCGGCCGTGGAGGCGGAATTGGAGAAGATGAAAACCAGCCTGGTGGATGAAAAGGAACTGCAGAAAGTGAAGAACAAGACGGAAAGCATCATGGCGTTTGAAGACATGAGCGTGATGAATCGCGCAGGGAGCCTCGCTTTTTATGAGCTGCTCGGCGATGCGCAGCTGATGAATTCGGAACTCGGGCAATACCGGAAAGTAACGGCGGAAGACATCCTTAGGGAATGCCAGGCGATATTCCGTCCAGAGAACAGCAATACCTTATACTATTTATCCAACCCTGAAAAAGAAGGCAAGGCCTGACCCCCCATCCGATGACTGAAAAAACATTACTGAACCGGAAAGTTGCCCCGCGGATCAAGGATGCCGTGGATTTTAACCTGGAACTCAAACCCTGTGAACGCTACAAGTTGGACAATGGCGTGGAAGTATATGCCATCCATGCCGGTGCGGAGGAAGTGCTTCAACTGGAGTGGGTGTTTTACGCGGGCAATAGCTATGAAAAGAAAGACGGGATAGCGGCTGCCACCAGTTTCCTGCTCAAAAACGGCACATCTTCGAAATCAGCGTTCGAGATCAATGAGCAATTTGATTATTACGGCGCCTACCTCAACCGCAACTGTTACAATGAAACCGCCAACATCATCTTCCACGGGCTGACCAAGCACCTGGAAGCCCTCCTGCCACTGGTGCAGGAACTAGTAACCGATGCCAGCTTCCCCGCGGAGGAACTGGCGATTTACCAGCAGAACATGAAGCAGCGGCTGACGGTGAACCTGAAGAAGTGTGATGTGGTAGCCAACCGGCTGATCGATGAATATTTGTATGGCAAGTTTCATCCTTATGGGAAGAACAACACGCATGAAACCTATGACGGGCTGGACCTCGATTCGATCAAATCCTTTTACGATCGATACTACCGCCACGGACATGTGAAGATCTTCGTGGCAGGCTACCTGCCGGTGAACCTGTTCGCCCTGCTCAACAAGTATTTCGGGCAACTGCCTTTTGCAAGCGCACCGGAACCGGAACCCGAACATCCCCGTGATCCTGCGCAAGAGAAAAAACAGCGCGTAATCAACGACCCCACCGGCGTCCAGGGTGCAATTCGACTGGCGAGGCCTTTTCCCAGCAGGCATCATCCTGATTTTAAAAAAGTGCAGGTGCTGAATACTTTGCTGGGCGGCTTCTTCGGTTCCAGGCTCATGGATAATATCCGCGAGGATAAAGGATACACTTATGGCATCTACAGTTACCTGCAGAACCACCTCAAAGACGGCGCCTGGGTCATCAGCACCGAGGCTGGCAGGGAAGTGTGTGAAGCCACCATCGTTGAAGTGTATGCGGAACTGAAGAAACTACGGGAAGGGTTCATTGAGGACGATGAACTGCTGATGGTGAAGAATTACCTGATGGGTACGATTCTCGGCGATCTCGATGGTCCTTTCCAGATCATCGGCCGGTGGAAAAACCTGGTCCTGAACGGGCTCGACGAATCCTATTTCTATGATTCGGTAAGGACCATCCAGAAAATCACCGGGCCGGAGTTGAATGCCCTCGCGCAGCAGTACCTGGTGGACGATGCTTTCTACGAACTGGTGGTGGTGTAGGCTTCCTGAAAAACTGTACCTTCCTGAAAATTTTGAACCATGGGTTTTATCGTACGTCTTTTCTTCACCTGGATCGCGATCATCATCGCTTCCTATATCCTGCCGGGTATCCATATCAACGATTTTATTTCAGCCCTGATCGCCGCGGCTGTGCTCGCGCTGTTGAATACTTTCGTCAAGCCCCTGCTGGTCATCCTGACGATACCCATCACCATCCTGACACTCGGTTTGTTCCTGCTGGTGATCAATGCGCTGATCGTGATGATGGGCGCCAGGATCGTGGACGGCTTTACCGTGGATAGTTTCTGGTGGGCCCTGGGCTTCAGCCTGGTGGTGTCCGTCATCGTTTCGCTCCTGGAAACCATGGACAAGGCTTTCCGGAAAAAGAACTGACCTGCTTGGGTCAATACAGTCATAAGGGGGCCAACGGCCCCTTTTCCATTTTTACGGGGCGATTGTATGCGAATGAAGCAAATCCTCCCGACCTTTAGGCCATGTTATCATTTGACCGGCTGCACCTGACCGATACCGAACTCCTGGATATTTACCGAAAACTGCTACTGCCCCGGATGATCGAGGAAAAAATGCTGATCCTGCTACGGCAGGGGCGCATTTCCAAATGGTTCAGCGGCATCGGGCAGGAAGCGATTTCCGTTGGTGCCACCATGGCCCTGCAGGAAGACGAATGGATCATGCCCCTGCACCGAAACCTCGGCGTCTTCACCACCCGGGGCATGCCGCTCGAGAAGCTTTTCCTGCAATGGCAGGGTAAAAAGGATGGCTACAGCAAAGGCCGTGAACGAAGCTTCCACTTCGGCTCCGCCGCGCACCATATCTGCGGGATGATCTCGCACCTGGGCCCCCAGCTGGCGCTGGCCGACGGTACCGCGCTGGCCGCGAAACTGAAGCAGGAACAAAAGGTTTCACTGGCTTTTACGGGCGATGGCGGCACTTCGGAAGGAGATTTTCACGAGGCACTCAATGTGGCGGCGGTTTGGGATTTGCCGGTGATCTTCATCATCGAAAATAACGGGTACGGGCTGAGTACGCCTGTCAATGAACAATACCGGTGCGAGAGCCTCGTGGACCGGGCGAAGGGCTATGGGATGGAAGGCGTGAAGATCGACGGTAACAACGTGCTGGCGGTATATGATACCATCCGGGGCGTGCGCGACTACTGCATTCGGGAACAAAAACCCTACCTGGTGGAATGCATGACCTTCCGCATGCGCGGCCATGAGGAAGCCAGCGGAACCAAATACGTGCCAACCTACCTCTTCGAAGAATGGGCGGCAAAGGACCCGGTGGTAAATTTCGAGCAGTACCTGGAACAGGCAGGGGTGCTGACCTACGACCAGGTTAACACGATCCGGGAAGAATTTCGGTTATACATTGAGGGCAGCCTTACCAAGGGCCTGAGCGTTGGAGCGCTGGCGTCTGTCCGGGAGGAAGAACTGGCGGATGTCTATGCAACGCGCAATACAGGCCTTGAGGATTCGCTGCCGGTTCCTGAAACAGTGGGAAGGGAGCCTGAAATCCGGTACATCGACGCGATTCGGGAAGGGCTTCACCAGAGCATGGAGCGCCATGAAAACCTGGTCCTGATGGGACAGGACATTGCGGAATACGGCGGGGCTTTCAAGATCACCGAAGGGTTTGTATCGCGTTTCGGCAAGGACCGTGTACGCAATACGCCGCTTTGCGAGAGCGCGATCCTGGGAACGGCCCTGGGCCTGAGCCTCGGGGGATTCAAGAGCATGATGGAGATGCAATTCGCGGATTTTGTCACCGTCGGCTTCAACCAGATTGTCAACAACCTGGCGAAAATCCATTACCGCTGGGGCCAGAACGCGGATGTGGTGGTGCGCATGCCTACCGGTGCCGGTGTGGGTGCCGGCCCTTTCCATTCACAAAGCAACGAAGCATGGTTCACCCATGTACCCGGGCTGAAAGTAGTCTATCCCTCCACGCCGGAAGATGCCAAAGGCTTGCTGATCGCCGCTTTCAATGATCCCAATCCCGTGATGTTTTTCGAGCACAAAGTACTGTATCGCTCCATCAGCGGAGTGGTGCCCGCCGGGTATTACGAGACGCCCATCGGGCAAGCCAGGCGGGTGCGGACAGGCCATGATATCAGCATCATCACCTACGGCAGCGGCGTGCATTGGGCAACAGCCTTTGCGGATGGTCGCCCGGATCTGTCCATAGACATCCTCGACCTGCGAACCCTGCTGCCCCTCGACTATGACGCGATCCGTGATTCGGTCATGCGAACAGGCAAAGTACTCGTACTTCATGAAGACACCCTCACCGGCGGTATCGGTGGCGAGATTTCCGCCTGGATCAGCGAACATTGCTTTGAACACCTGGATGCGCCCATCATTCGTTGCGCCAGCATGGATACCCCCATCCCCTTTGCCATCGAACTGGAGAACCAGTTCCTGGCCAAGTCAATGTTGGCGGATGCGATCGAAAGGCTGGAGAAGTATTGAATGATGACAAAGGCGATGCAATGACTGAGATCCCGCCCCTGCCACAACCCGCCTATCAAAACATGTTGACTACGATTCATCACTTTAAAAAACAACGACATGTTTATCGTACGGGAAATTTTCCACCTCCACTTCGGACGCTATCGGGAAGCAAAGAAATTACTTGACGAAGGCCTGCAGAAGGGATTAATGGATCTGCCGGATGGGTCCCGGATACTTACCGACTTCACCGGGGAAGGGTACAGGCTGATCATGGAAATGCCATTTGCCACGCTGGCTGCATTCGAAACCGACCTTGCCAGGGAATTGAATGAAGCTGCCTGGCAGGAATGGTATACAACGTTCAAGCCGCTGGTTCGGTTTTCGGAAAGGGAAATCCTGAAGCAGGTCAGGTAAAGTCAGCGGTATCAACCGGGAAAATGAATATTTGCAGGCAGGTCCCAATGTCGCGCTCCGATTTCGGCGATCTTAAACAAGGGTCCTTTAAGACAGCATATCATGAGAATATTATTTTCTGCGGGTTTTGTTCTGTTGAGTGTATTCAATGCGTGGGCTACTGAATATCGAATACATCCGTCCGGTCCTGTTGACAAGGTCCTGTTGCAGGATACATTTCCCGATCCCGGAAGGTTAAAGCGTATCGAGGCTTTATTCCCAGCGATTCTGAAAATATACGAGACACATGCGGTGCAGAACAATATCCCGGGACTGGCTTTTGGGATCGTGGTGGACGGCAAACTGGTGTATACCGGCAATTACGGGTATACGGATGTTGATCGCAAGATCCCCGTCCGTTCATCATCCGTTTTTCGCATCGCTTCCATGAGCAAAAGTTTTGCGGCAATGGCGATCCTGCACTTAAGGGATGCGGGCAAGCTCAGCCTGGATGATCCTGCGTCCAAATACATTCCAGAATTGTCTGCGCTGCGGTATCCCACGGCGGATGCACCGCCGATAACGGTGCGACATCTCATGACCCATGGGGCGGGTTTCCCGGAAGACAATCCATGGGGCGACCGGCAACTGGCGGACAGCGACAGAGACCTGATGGAATTGATCGCCAAACAACTTTCATTTTCCAATCCGCCGGGTGTGGCATACGAGTACAGCAACCTCGGGTTCGCCCTGCTCGGTAAGATTATTACGAAAGTATCTGGCAAACCTTACCAGCAATATATCCGCGAACAGATCCTCCTGCCGCTGGGTATGAAGCATACTACCTATGAGTATGGCGATGTGCCCGGGGATTTGCTGGCGCACGGTTACCGCTGGATCTACGGGCAGTGGCGCGAGGAAGAACTCTTGCATGACGCACCGGATGGCTCCTGGGGTGCCATGGGGGCCATGCTGAGTTCGGTAGACGACTATGCGGCATACATGGCCTTGCACCTCCGGGCATGGCCGCCGTCAGATGCGAAGGAAACGGGGCCGGTTAAACGAAGTTCGGTGCGGGAAATGCACCACCCCTGGCGTTTCACGGGATTTAACCTCAATTATCGCTACCCAGACGGGCGAGCCTGTGCCATGGCATCCGCCTATGCATACGGCTTGCGTTGGAGCCGCGATTGTGAAGGAAGGACCTATATTGACCACAGCGGGGGACTGCCTGGTTTCGGCAGCCAGTGGCGCATCATGCCCGACTACGGTATCGGGGTGGTTGCGTTCGGAAACCGGACCTATTCGCCGATGGGCGGCATCAATTTCCGGGTGCTGGATACGCTGGTACGGGCTGCGGGGCTAGAACCCAGACCCGTGGCGGTTTCCGCAGTCCTCAAGCAGCGGCAGGCTGAACTGGTAAAATTCCTGCCCGACTGGAAGGGCGCGGAACAATCGGGAATTTTCGCGGAGAATTTTTTCCCGGACTATCCGGTCGACTTATTGCGCAAGGAATCAGCAGCATTGTTTGCCAAAGCAGGGAGGATTAAATCAGTCAGACCCATGGTTGCGGAGAACCAGCTGCGCGGAACATTTGTCCTTGAATGCGAAAATGCCAACCTGGAAGTATACTTCACGCTGTCGCCCGAAAACCCACCATTGATACAGGAATACAGGATAAGGGAAAAAAAGTGATCGTTGGCCAACGAGGCAGGAGCTTCTGGTGTTAGAGACTAATCCTCCAGGCTTTAGCCCCTGGCTAAAATTGCTTCCAACGCGTCCATCATTTCCTCATATTTAGGGTAGGCGTTATTGTTGAGTACTATGAGGGTTTTGCGCTGTCCGGTATATCGCATCAGCCGGGTCCTGTAACCCGGGTTATCGCCCGAATGCCAGGTTGTGATACCGAGGACCGGCAGGCCTTTTAACATCCAGCCCAATCCATAGTTGGAGAGTGAATCGTTATTGAGTTGCGCAGGCTGGAAAGCCTCCCGGATCTTTTGTTGCGGCAACAGTTTATCCCCATATAGCGCTTTGTCCCATTTCAGGAGGTTGCCGGCCGTAGCGCTGACGCGTCCGGGACCTTTGCGGTTACCCAGCCAGATGGTATAGTCTGAAGAAGGAAAAGAGTCTGCCCTCACAAAACGCTGTTTTTCCTCCACCCAGATATGACCCAGGGCAAAATGTTTCATCCCGGCTTTCCGGGCATTGGTCCGGATCCTTGTCTTGTTCATGTGCAGGGGCTTGAAAATGCGCCTGGTACAGTAATCTATAAAATCCTGGCCGGATGCCTTTTCCACGATGCTGGCAAGCAATACATAACCGGTATTACTGTATGCATATTTCTCGCCGGGTTTGAATAGCGCTGGCGGCGCATACCTGTTGAGGTATTCGATGATTTCAGGATTTCCCGCCACCTTCGATTTGTCCCAGTGCTGGTCCATCACTGCCTGGTAATCGGGCAGTCCGCTCGTGTGGTTGAGCAACTGGCGGATGGTGATGCCGGGGTAAGGAATGCTGAGGTACCTGGAAACGGAGTCATCGAATGAAAGTTTGCCATCAATTTCGAGCATCATAACAGCCATGGCCGTAAAGGTTTTCGAAATGGAAGCCAGTTCAAAAATATCGCGGCGGTCAAGTACCGTCCGGCTTGCGAAGTCCCGGTATCCGAAAGACTTGTGGTATTGTATGTTTCCGAAATCCGCATAGAGGATGACACCGCTGAAGGATTTGTGTTCGCGCATGAGGCTGTCAATTCCCGCCGCAATTTTTTTCTGGGCAACGGCCGTTGCCATCGCGGATAGAAAAAGGGAGGACAGGATCAGCATTTTCCCGGTCCTCGCAGCGGAGAAGAAAACAACACTCATTTCAAGGATTTAAGGAAGGCGATGCTTTTGGGTACCTGGTCCATGGAACGCGAAGATTCGTCCTCAATGAAAAAGTGTTTAACCCCGGACATCCTGGCCTGTTTCATGATGGCTTCGATCCCTACGTCGCCGGTGCCCAAAACAACATTTGTTTCCACATCCGCATGACCACCGTCGTTGCCGGGGGTTCCTCTGGCACGGTCTTTCAGATGCATCAGGAGGAATCGCCCCGGGTATTTTTTCAGCAATGCCACCGGGTCCTGGCCGGGGTGTTTTATCCAAAAAACGTCCATTTCAAAATTCACCCAGGCGGGGTTCAGACCGGCCGCCAGGAAATCGAAGAGCGTGCCGTTTTCATAAGGTCTGAATTCATACCCATGCGGGTGGTAGCATAAACTGAGTCCATTTTCTTTCAGGGTTTTACCGGCCGCATTGAATACCTCCACGGCTTTCCGTGCATCTTCGATCGTGAAATCGTCACCTTTGTGCGGGATCCAGAAGCATACCACGTATCGTGCACCGAATGCTTTTGCTTCGCGGATGACGGCTGGCAGATCCTTTTGAAGCTGGTCGAAATCCGCACCGATGCTGACCATGTCGAAACCCATCTTGTCCAGCATCGCTTTGTAATCGGCCATCGGCAGTCCATAGGAACCACCTCCTTCGATCTCCCGGATCCCCATGGCCCGGATTTGCTGCAGTGTGCCGGGGATGTCTTGGGGAATCTGGTTCCGGAAGGAGTAAAGTTGTGCCCCAATCTCCTGGGACCGGGCGGCGGAAATATTCGCCGGAAGAAGCACCAGGAGCACTATTGCGAGACGGAAAAAGGGACTTTGGTTCATATGGCGTTGATGAAGGGGGTTACCGGTACAGGTTACTGTTTTGCGTTCGCCTGTATATACCCGTTATAGCGGATCTGCTGGCGATTGTTTGAATTGATGAGCAGGTCGGCCGTGCCATTGCTGTATACGGTGAGCAGGCATTCCCGCACATCGCTTTGATCTTTGGGATATATCGTAATATTCCAGCTGTTCTTCTTTCCCGGGGTTTGCTGGTATGTATAGTTTTTCGAAGTAAACCGCATACCGCCGTCAGAGGAACCGATCGTGGCCGAATAAGCCCTTCCCATATACGGAAGATCGGAGACCACTTCCTGCGGGGTTACCCTGAACAGGTATGCCTCATTGAGTATGCGGGTGCGCCCCCCGCTGGGCAACATCTGTTCTGCGCGAAAGGCAAAATCTTTTGCATTGACCATACCAGCCACTTCGGTTTCCGTAAGGGAGGTTACCGTTTTGCTGCCGGAGCAGGATGCCAGCACCAGCAGTATGGCTGGCATTAAACTTTTAATATGTTTCATGATGATGGGATTTGTGCGAAACCATTTTTTTGGCGAAAATAATTGACGTGGTTACCAGCCAACAAACCTAACATTGTATCATTAAATTATTGATTCAAAACGGTATAAAAAAATGCGCGTATGAAATCGTTCTTCGAGGGCATCCGGAATACCATCCTATCCGGGATCATCTTCCTCTTGCCTGTTTTCGCGGTGATTTATATTCTCCAGAAAGTATGGAAGGGATTGACGGGATTCGGGGCCCAGCTGGCTGGCTTCCTGGGTATCAAAAGCGTGGCTGGTTTGGGTGCCGCCTCCTTGATGACATCGATCATCCTGCTTCTTCTCTTTTACGGCTGTGGACTGCTTGTTCGATTTGCCATGATCGGCAGCATTCGCAACTGGATAGAGCGGAACATGTTGCAATACATCCCAGGCTACCTCAAGTATAAGGTGAAAATGGAAGAGAAACTGCTGCCTCCTGAAGATGCACGTCAGTCCGTACTGGTGCATCTGCACGATGCCTGGAAGCCTGGATTGCTGATAAGCACGGACAATGGACAGGCAACCGTTTTCCTGCCAGGCACACCGGATACAGATAATGGCGAAGTATGGGTGGTAGAGGAAAAAAACCTACGCTTGTTACAGATGTCCGCCAAGGAACTGAAGGGAAGCCTTCAGATGTCTGGCCGGGGACTTAGGATCTGAACAGTCAGTAGATCTCTTCAATCTTCCGTAAAGTATTGTCGTAGAATCCGGAGAAGAATCGCATGCCGGTGATCTTTCCTTTGGCATCGGCATCGAAATTCACTTCGATGTCCGTTTCCTTCACCCAGAAAGTATTTCCCCTGATCCACAGAAGCCCGGTCCGGGCATTCACCGGGGGCTGCTCCATGAAAAGCTGGTTGTTGCCGATGACCAGGCGGACGCGGTCGCCAAAGGCGTTCTCATACCATCCGGCATATTTTGACAGGGTGGTCGAATCCGTTTTTTCGGGTATACGTATAGGTGGTACCGTGGGACTGGTGCGTTTATTGTAGCGTTCCGGACCCGTGCCCGGGAAATGATAATGTACCCTGAGACCTTCAACCGTACCGCCGGCATTGCGTTCTATTTTCAAGGCGGTGAAGGGATTTGATTTGTCGAACAGGAGGTCCTTGCCTGCAGGGCTGAGGGAAATTGCGCCGGCACCGGTCCGCTGCGAGCTGACCCGGTTGGCACTGTCCACCCGGATGGTGAGGAATGCCGGCTTGCTGCCGAAATTGCTTTGCAGTCGCAACCCAGCATTCAGGGATTCATAAACACCTTCGATGTCCTTCCAGTTTTGCTGTCCGTCTTTAACCTCTTTGAGGGCGGGCATATCATAGAGGATCGACAGGACGCGGTTGCTGAGCACGGATGAATTGGTGGTGGCCGTATTGGA
>JALOMP010000023.1 GCA_025455365.1 Chitinophagaceae bacterium
GCCGATCACGGCAACGCGGATTACATGATCAACGAAGACGGAAGCCCGAATACCGCCCATACCCTTAACCCGGTGCCACTCTTCGTGATCGACGCGGAATGGAAGGGAACGGTGAAAAGCGGCAAGCTGGGCGATATCGCCCCATCCATCCTCAAGATGATGAACCTGCCCATCCCCGCAGAAATGACGGGAGATATCCTGATCTGAGCATGCCTGGAAAGAAGCATATCGCCGCCTTTCTGCTCTGCATCGCAGCCGTTGTGCCGATGCTCCTCTCTTCCTTTTTCCTGGGAGGACGCATCATAGTCCGGCACATGATGCTGGAAAAACTGGAACATGAATCGCTGCAGACTATTCGCCTCCATCACGCGGACCTGCGCTGGTATAAAAAAGGCCATGAAATAGTTGTTGATGGCAGGATGTTCGATGTCAAAAAGCTGGAGATTCAAGGCGATACCTGTGTTGTCAGCGGGCTCTTTGACGACAACGAAACGGAGCTTTTCGACCAGCTCGTGAAAACCGAGGATTCCAGGAAGGAATCCTCCAACCCGGGCGCCAGCCTCTTTCATGCCTGCCTGGGGATAACCGCCATAAAGCATATGACGGATATGCCGGACTTCCGCATAGCCGCGATGCCAAACAGACCAATCCGGCATAGGACCGATAGCCGGCTCATTCAACGACCCAATCCCGTCTTCACGCCTCCCCCGGAATTGTAGCGCAAATACAAATTTGTATCGCCCGGAATGAAGCCATCCCGGGCAGCATTGTGTATGTAAAACAATTCCATCATGAGAATATTCATTGTCGTGGTATGGACTGCCCTGCAGTGCATACCGGCAATTGGTTTCACCCAAACAGAGGAGAAACGGGATAGCACCGCCAAGGAGCTTGAACCCGTGGTGGTGTCCTTCAACAAATGGGAGCAGAAACTGAACGAGGTTCCCAACAAGATCCAGAAAGTGGACATGCGGGATGTGCGGCTACGCAATCCGCAGACAACGGCCGACCTGCTGGGACAGCAGGGGGGCGTATTCATCCAGAAAAGCCAGCAGGGCGGCGGTAGCCCCATGATCAGGGGATTCGCCACCAATCGTGTACTGATCGTGGCCGACGGGATCCGCATGAACAATGCGATCTACCGAAGCGGCAATGTCCAGAATGTGATCAGCATCGATGCACTGGCACTGGAAGACGCGGAAGTAATTTTTGGTCCCGGATCCCTGATTTACGGCAGTGATGCCATCGGGGGGGTGATGGACTTCCATACCCTCTCTGCCCGATATGCCCGGGATAGCAAGCTGTTGGTAAGGGGAAGCGCCCTGGCCCGCTATTCGACGGCGAACCAGGAAAAAACCTTTCATGCCGACCTGAATCTTGGCGGAAAACGATGGTCTTTGCTGGCCTCGGCATCGCATAACCGTTTCGGCGATCCGAAAATGGGCATACACGGGGGGCAGGACAGTTACCTGCGACCAGAATACGTCCAGCGGGTGGACGGTGTAGACAGCATTTTCCGCAATCCTGACCCCAGGGTACAGCGATTTAATGATTACGAACAACTGAACCTGCTGGCCAAAGCAAGGTTCAAGGCTTCCGAATTCCTGGACATGCAATACAGCTTCACGCTGGGACAAACCGGCGATGCGCCCCGGTACGATCGTCTTATCCAGTACCGGCAGGGAAAACTGCGTTTCGCCGAATGGTATTACGGACCCATGATCTGGCGAATGCACGCACTGCAGGTTACGCATAACCGAAAGAATGCGCTGTACGATGAATCCAGGATAACCCTCGCCTACCAGGACTACGATGAAAGCCGGAACGACCGCACGCGGGGAAACAACAACCGGAATACACAGTCGGAAAAAGTAAGGGCTTATACTGCCAACTGGGATATGATCAGCAAGGGAAACAGGGCTGAATGGTATTACGGGGCTGAACTGGTTTACAACATGGTAGGATCAACGGGATACCGGAAAAACATTGTGACGGGCGATGTTTCTCCTTTTGCCAGTCGCTATCCGGACGGCAGTACCTGGTTTATGGGCGGTATATATGCCAGTAATAAATTCAACATCCACGAGCGGCTCACGCTGAGTTCCGGCCTGCGATACAGTTACGGGTTGCTGGACGCGACGTTTGACACCACCATGGTGAAATTCCCCTACCGGGAAGCCAATATCCATGACGGAGCCCTTACCGGGAATGCCGGCCTGGTATACCGTCCGCATGAATCATGGCAATTGAATGCGAACCTTTCCACCGGTTTCCGCATGCCCAACATAGACGATGTAGGAAAACTTTTTGAGAGTGCGCCGGGAAACATCACGGTGCCAAACCCGGACCTGCAGGCTGAATATGCCTGGAACGCGGAATTGGGCCTGGTAAAGTCCATATCGAAGAAATGGAGGGTGGAGCTGAATGCTTTCTACACCCTGCTGGATAATGCCATTGTCCGCAGGCCGGATACCTTTAACGGCGAAGACAGCATCCTGTTTGATGGGGTGCTGAGCCGCGTCGAATCGCTGCAGAATGCGTCTCGTGCGAATGTATGGGGATTCCAGGCTGGCATCGAAATAACCTTGCTGCGCAGCCTGGTACTGCAGGCAAATGCCAACTGGATCCAGGGTACGGAAACCGATGATGTTAAGGACGAACAGGTACCGTTGCGCCACGCGCCTCCATTTTACGGGAATGCCAATCTTCGGTATAAGTCCGGGAAGTGGTTCGTGGAATGGTCAGCCTTTTTTAATGCTATGGTACCCAATGAAGAACTGGCTCCCACGGAACAGGCTAAAACGGATATCTATGCGAAAGACGCTAACGGGAACCCTTATAGCCCCTCCTGGTATACCGTAAACCTGAAAGCCAGTTACCAGCTGACCGGCAACCTGTCGCTAAATGCCGGTTGGGAAAACATGACCAATCAACGATACCGTTCCTATTCCTCCGGCGTTGTGGCGCCCGGAACTAATTTTATTTTCTCCTTAAGGGCAACCCTTTAATCATGGCACAGCACCTCAAACAAATCGCCGCGAAAACCCGCTGGCATCGAAAATATCACCGGAAGATCGCCGCTGCCCTCATGGCCTTTTTTCTTTTTGTTTCGGTAACCGGCCTGCTGCTGGGCTGGAAAAAAAATTCCGGGGGCTACCTGCTGGCTGACAGTGCCAGGGGCAGCAGCACCGTAATCAGTAACTGGGTATCCTTTGATTCCCTGCACCGGACCGCCGTGAGGGTTCTGGCAGACAGTGTTGATCCGACACTGTCTCCGGTAATCGACCGATTTGAAGCCAGACCGGACAAAGGAATGGTCAAGATTACGTTCAAAGAGCACTTCAACGCCATCCAGCTGGATGGGGCTACCGCAAAGGTCTTGCTCCTGGAAAAAAGGCGTGCAGACTGGATTGAAAAGCTGCACGATGGCTCGATCCTGGATTATTACCTGGGATGGTCCGGATCGCCCTTTAAACTGGTCTATACCACTACAATGGGATTAGGTCTTCTGCTGCTTACCGTTACCGGGTTCTGGCTATGGATTAACCCCCGACGGATCAGGGAAAAAAAGGGATCCAGGGGCGATTGAATGCATAATTATATGATTAACTGTAAGTTAAGTGATACAAACTGCCTTTTTTAGGTAAAAAAAGACCTGCAGGTTAAACGCAGCATGATTGAAAAATAAATTGTCTTAAATTACAGGAAATCAACTACGATTTCATGACAGAAGAAGCCATGCTTCAGGGTTGTATGCGAAACGACCCCTCGGCACAACAGGAATTATACGCACGGTATAGTCCCAAAATGCTGACGGTATGTTATCGCTATGCCAGGAACCGGGAAGATGCGGAAGACATGTTACAGGAAGGGTTCATCAAAGTATTTACCCAGATCAGGCAGTTCCAGAACCGCGGTGCGCTGGAAGGTTGGATTCGCAAGATCATGGTACATACCTGCATTAACAGCCTGAAGAAAAACAAAAAGTTCGCAGAGAGTGTGGACATCATTTATGCAAACAGTTTACAGGTAAGGGAGGATGCCATTCCTTCCATCCTGCAGGCGAAGCAGGTGGTGGAATGCATCCGGCTCCTGCCCATGGGCTATAAAACCGTGTTGAACCTCTATGCCATCGAAGGATACTCCCATAAGGAGATCGGAGAAATGCTCGATATCGAAGAAAGCACCAGCCGTTCCCAATATACCCGTGCCAAAGCCATGCTCGAAGACATCCTTATCCGTAAACGCATCATCCCAGTGCCGAAAGTGAAGACCTGGCTTTCTGCGATCAAGGTGAACTAAACAATGGCGAATGACGACAATGAACTGCTTTAGTTGAGAACCTATGGAGAGAAATTATTACAACGAGGGGTTTGAAAGCTTCCTGCGGGAGAAGACGGATGAATACAAATTGTATCCGTCAGACAAAGTATGGGGGCAGATCCAGCGGAAACTGCATCCGCGCCGAAAATGGCCTTTCCTGGCCGCCGCCCTGCTGCTGCTGGGCGTTGGCGTAGGGTCACGCTATATGGTGGAAGACCTGCATACGGCACCAGCCCGCGAACAGGGCCTGGGGGGAAAGAATGCATCCGATGCCGCCGCAGCACCTGGTTTAAACGAAACAACACTTACTACAGATCATTCAGCGGAACAACCAGCAACGGCTACACGAAAGCTGACCGTTGCCTCCCTCAATCCAACTGTAAACTACACGCGTACGCCTGCCCCGGACTTGAAAGTTGCCGGGCTCACGGAACTGCCCATGGATGAGAGCGGCCAATCAAAGCCCCTGGCCGGGGCCCTCAGCCAGGAAATTCATACCGTTCCTTCCGCCGCGTTTTCGCCCAATGCATTTATAGGTCCCCTTGGATCCCGGGGTATCGCATCGATAGACAAGATGGATCAAAACCTGCCGGATTCCAGGAGCATTGTCAACCCACCATCCAAACTAAATACCCTCTTCACGCAGGTTGGAAGGGTTGGACGCAAAACCAGCTGGCAGATATATTTCGCGCCCAGTGTCAGTTACCGCAAGCTCGTAGGACAGGCTTCCAAATACTCGTTTCCATATAGCGGCTTTCCATACAGCGCGAACTTTGGTTTCGCACAGGACGTCAACGATGCCGTCCGCCACCGCCCTGCCCCGGGCATGGAACTGGGGACGGCCTTGCTGTACCCGCTCAGCAGGAAAATGCGGGTCAAAGCCGGTCTGCAGTTTAACTTCAACAGTTACCAGGTGGAAGCATACAGCTATGTACCGGAGATCGCTCCGTTTGGCTCAAACGGGCCGGGATCCTTCGCCAATACCGTCAATACCACGGCCTATTATCGCAACTTCAATGGTTTCGACCGGACGATGCTGAAGAATTCCCGTTTTATGATTGCGTTGCCCCTGGGACTTGAATTCACCCTGCTTGGAAATGACCGCATCAAATTCAATGTGGCCTCCACCATACAGCCCACGTACGTAATCAACAATGAGGCTTACCTGGTTTCTACAAACCTGAAGAACTACGCACAGGAACCCTCCCTGTACCGCAAGTGGAACGTCAATGCTGGTGCCGAAGCATTCCTGAGTGTAAACACGGGATCGTACAGCTGGGTGATCGGACCGCAATTCCGTTACCAGATCCTGTCCAGCTACAAGAATAAATATCCCATCAAGGAACACCTGGTTGACTACGGTTTCAAAATTGGTGTAAACAAGAGACTACGGTAATCGTACGGAACATACAGGCCACCGCAATCGCGGTGGTTTTTTATTTTGCATTGGGCACCACCCTTGCTAATTTTACGCAATGAAGATGAAATCCATATCCCGCCTGATTTTCACATTGTCCCTGTGGTGGCTGGCATCCTGTGGAAATAAGGAAAGCAAAGCGTACGTACAGGAAAACAAGGAGTTCTACCCGGTAGCGGCGCACATACATACCGAACTGGCTGTCATCGATTCGCTTCCCGTGGCCGTTTTCCTCTACCGGTCGGAAAGCGGCGTCACGGATACAACCATCATAGAGAAATCGGCCTTCCGCACCCTGGCTGAAAATATCGCGCAACCGGATATTACCCGGGAGCCATTAAAAAAAGACTACAGGGAAACCGTTTTCATGGACGCCACGCTTAACCTGGTGACCATGTCTTATGTGCCTGTGGATGAATCCGCGGAGATTCGCAGGATCGATGTCTATATCCATCCGGAAACAGAACAGGTGAAAACGGTCTATGTGGAAAAGCGCGTAATCAGCGGCGATAGTACCACGGTGCGCAAAATCATTTGGAGCACCGGGCGGCAGTTACAGGTGACCACACTGATTTCCAAAGAAGGTAAGGAAGACAAAGCAATTCAGGAAGTATACAACTGGGGCATGCAGTAAGCCCTGCCCCGCCCAGCACCGATGACCCAGGAGGATTTCCAGTCCATGCAGGCCAACATTCCTACGGATCCCGGCATCTATAAATATTTCGATGCCGGGCGCCAGCTGTTATATGTAGGCAAGGCCAAAAACATCCGGAAGCGCGTGAGTTCGTATTTCACCCGCAGCCAGCAAACCCGCAAAACAGCGGAACTCGTTCGGCGCATCGCCCATATTGAATTCACCATTGTGCATTCGGAACAGGATGCTTTCCTGCTGGAAAACTCGCTGATCAAGGAATTCCGGCCGAAATACAATATTGATCTCAAGGACGACAAAACCTACCCGTATATCGTCATTCGAAACGAGCCTTTCCCGAGGGTATACCTGACGCGGCGACGTATCCAGGACGGATCTGAATACCTGGGACCGTTCACTTCGGCCGGAAAGGTCCGCGAACTGATGCAGTTCATCCGGCAGCATATCCCAATCAGGACCTGCAAACTCAATCTCTCCGAACAGAATATCCGTCAACAGAAATTTAAAGTATGCCTGGAATTCCACCTGGGAAACTGCAAGGGGCCCTGCGCCGGCTTGCAAACGGCGTCTGACTACATGGAAGGGTTGCAACGGATGCGGTATATGCTGAAAGGCAACCTGGGACCGGTATTACAGCAATACCGGAAAGACATGAAAAGCTATGCGGAGTCGATGGCTTTCGAAAAGGCAGCCCAGGTCAAGAAAAAAATCGAGCACCTTGAGCAGTACCAGTCGAGCTCCCCGATCATTAATCCGCGACTGGGTGATCTTGACGTCTTCAACCTCGCGGAGGATGGCGAGGACGCATTTGTAAACTACCTGATGGTTCGAAACGGAACCATTACAGATACCAGGACGCTGGCGATCACCCGCAAGCTGGATGAAAGCGCGGAAGAGGTCATGGCGCTGACCATCGCCCATTTCAGGGAAACTTTTCAAAGCGATGCGCCTGAAATGGTGCTGCCCTTTGTCATTGAATACCCCGACCCAGGCATAAAGGTTACGGTTCCCAAAGGGGGCGACAAGAAAAAGTTATTGGAACTGTCCGCCATCAATGTGAACTATTTCCGGACTGAATTGCAAAAGCGCAAAAGGCTTCACCTGGGTGTCGAAAAGGATCCCCTGGAACGGATCGCCCAGCTCCAGGAAGATCTCTCCCTTCAGGAGCTGCCCGTCCACATCGAATGCTTTGACAACTCCCATTTCCAGGGAAGTTTTCCCGTGTCGGCGATGGTTTGCTTTCGGGATGGCATGCCCAGTAAGCAGGATTACCGGCACTACAATGTAAAAACCGTGGAAGGCATCAATGATTTTGCCACCATGAAGGAGGTGGTGCATCGCAGGTATAAAAAGCTCCTTGACACCGGCGCCGGACTGCCTCAACTGGTAATCATCGACGGCGGCAAAGGGCAGTTGGGTGCAGCCCTTGAAAGCATTGAAGAACTCGGGCTGATCGGACGCATGACGCTGATCGGCCTGGCGAAAAATGAAGAGGAGGTTTTCTTTGCCGGTGACAAGGAATCACTGAAACTTCCGTACAATGGGTCCTCCCTGATGCTGATCCGCCACATTCGCGATGAAGTGCACCGTTTTGGCATCAGCTTCCACCGTAAAAAGCGAAGCAGCGGAACGTTCAGGAACGAACTGGAACAGATACAGGGCATCGGCCGTCAAACCGCAGACCAGTTGCTTCAACATTTCCGCTCTGTAAAAAAGGTAGCCGCAGCCAGCGAAACGGAGCTGGCGGAACTGATCGGCGGCGCAAAGGCCCGAATGGTGTTTAAACATTTCCGGGAACAATAGTGCCCGCCTCCTCACGAAACAGTCCCTGATCCACAACCAGTTACACAGCGGTTCAGCAATCCATTCCCTACACCCCTTTATCAGTTGCTAATCGGGACCTTAGAATTAATGTAATTGTTGATAAAATAATCGTAGCGGGCATGCAAATGTCAATGCCGCTCCCTTATCTTTAAGACGGTTTTTCATAGGATATTGGATTTTAAAATCGGGGCCGGATTTCTATCCAGGCCCCTTTTCTTTTCCCCATAAAAAAACCCGACACAATCGTATCGGGTTTTTTATATCGAAGCTTATTTGCTTAGTATGACCAGAGATCCTGTTCGAAATTGAAGATCTTATCCTTGATATTGTCGCCTTCCAGGAGACGGAGGATATCGTCTTTAATGTACTGCTTGATAAACAGATCGTAGGGATTCTCCAGCGTGCTTTTCACGATATAGCTGCTGAAAAAGCGGCTTTCGAAAAGCTCTTCCCAACTCATCCTTGCCCCGAAGTTTTTGGAATTATAGACTTCGTACTTGGCCAGGATGGGGCGGAGGTCAGGGTAGTACACCCAAAACATGGGAGACTCACCCATAAACGCACCGGTGGAAGGATCGTTGATGGTCTGTACGGGAGCAATGCCAAGAATCCTTGCATGCATGCGGGAAGATTCCTTGTCGAACACCCATTCTTCCTTGATCCGGAATTTCACAACATCATTCCAGTTCACTTCGGGACAGGTAGTGGAATCCTTGAAGATGCCTTTGGAACCGGTGGGGTCCTTAGCCCAGTCGATCACCTGGACGGTATAACATTCGCCCTTGATCTTCTTGCCGATTTGCTCAATCGTCATCGGTGTGGTGAAACGGTCATCGACGGTTGGGTCGAAGGCGGTTACTTCACCGGACTTAATGGCCTGGAGCAGGATCATGATGAAACGCTGGTCTCCGTTATCCTCTTTGGCAGCATAGCGGAAAGGCAGGTTCATTTTTTCGCGAATGTCAATCTCCCTCCATACACGCTCGCGGTACCATGCATCGTCCTCACGGATATGCTCGTAGGCCAGCGGGGTCCTTTCCTTGACCAGGTTCCGCTCGATAGCCGCGTCATTCCGGAGTGATTTCTTGGCCGGTTCTATTTCCAGCGGGTCTTTAGGCGGGGCTGTCACCACCGGTGTAGTATCTACTGCCGCCGCACTTAAATTTGCGTTGGTAGTTTTTGTGTTCGTCTTCTTGGTAGTGGTTTTTTTGGCTGTTGTGCTGCGGGTGGTTTTCTTCCGCGTCTGGGCATCTGCCACAGATACGGTCATCCCGAAGGCCGCCGCCAGCAGTACATATTTCGCCAATTGGAATTTCATGGTCAAAGATTTACTGTACAAAATAAACGATTCAGTTTCAGTACTTATTGTTAAATCCCTATTTAAGGATATAAGACAGGCTGCCATTCAGGGTACGAACCTTACCATCCGGGCCCTTGACGCGGATATCGGTAATGGCTACCAGGGCACCGGGCTTCAGCTTGCCAATCAGCGTAGCGGCACCGCCTGTCCAGCGGGCACCACTGTTTTCGGACTGGTTGAAGTCGGGCATATCCGGGGCAACCGCACCTACCTTGTAAGACACCACTTCAAAAGGCGCGTCGAACTCGGAATCTTCCAGTTTGGCAATTACACCACCCATGGCCTTGAAGCTGGCTGAGGGAACGGCACCCGGTTTCAGGTTACCTACATAAGCGGCGGGGTTGGGCAATTGCTTCACGCGGAACATGACCTTGCCGGCTGCTTTGCCTTCCACGAGTACGGTCACGGTGTGCTCACCGGAAGAACCGGCACTCGGACGGGCGATATACTTGCTTCCACTTGCCTTGGAGATCGAACCGCCACTGAAAGCAGCCGTTACTTTCTCACTGCCGGCACCGGCCGTAATGGTCAGGGGATTGTCAACACCTATATACAATACGTTCATCTTGTCTGCCGATACGGCCACACCGGAAGGTGCACCAACGGTATACTCGATGTCCTTGGTCGTTTCTCTCATTTCACCGGAGGAAGGATCCACGTATTTAACGTTCACCCTCATTTTCCGGGAACCGGTACCACCCACGTTGAACTTGGTTTCAGCCACACCCTGCTCATTCACGGTTATGGCTTTACCGTCGATCGTAACCTGGGGTTTCACGCTGGCATTAAAAGCCCCGAGACCGGCCTGGATTTCCATCTCTTCACCAGGCATGAAATAAGAAGAGTTGGTGCTGACGAGCGGAACAAATTTGTCGTAAATGATTTTCACGGAACCCACCTGGTTGGCACAATAGGTAGCCACTTCATTTTCCGTGTTTTTAACGTCGTTCTGGAATTTGCTCAGCATGGTCAGGGCAGCCACGGTAGGCGTCATGTAGAAGTTGCTGGTCACCCAGTCCTTCACGGCATCGCCGGTGGGCTTCTTCCCGGTTGTTGATTTGGGAATGCTCAGGTCCAGCGGGATCTTATTACCCAGCGCCTTTGCGATTTCCGGGTCAATGGCCAGGATGCCTTTCTTGTAATTCTCCAGGGCTGCATAGAGGTTTTTGCCTTCGCCCTGTGTGTCAAACACGCGGGTGGCCACATCGATGTTATCCTCCTTGAAAGAAGAATCGCCCTGGGAAGGATCATAATCGGCTTCCTTCATCAGCTGCATCTTGTACTTGTCGATCAGGTCGGAAGCCTGCTTTGACAGTTCCCTGGCCTTGTCTGCCTTGGGCTTCCAGATGGCCGCTTTTTCGGCGGTCTTCGGGTCCTTCAGCATCTCGTTGAAGTTATCGTAGATGGCTTGCGTGGAAGAAGTCAGTACGTTATTTGACTGCCTCAGGCTGTTGTCCACAACCTTGAAGGCATTGATGATTTCTGCAGATACGTTTAGCGCCAGCAGTGCCGTCAACACGAGGTACATCATGTTGATCATCTTCTGCCGCGGCTCTTTGGGTAGTGCCATGAGTTGTCAGGATTTAAATGTTACGGTAAGGGTTTTTCAGGACGGCACTTGATTAGCTGCGACCTTGCATGGCAGCCAGCATGTTACCATAGACGTTGTTCAGGTTGCCGAGGTTTTTAGCCAGCAACGCGATTTGCTCCTGTGTTTTCTTGGCATCCGTAACACTGCCTTCCATGGTTTGGGAAGCGGCCACCAGGTTGCTGTAGAAGCTGTTCATCGCCTTCAGGTGATTGTTGGTATCCTGCAATTCGAGTTCATAGATGGTGTTCAGGGAACCCAGGTTCTTGGTCAGGGTCTGCACCTGCTCATGGAAAGCCTTGGTGCTGTCTGCGGCCTGGTTGAAATGCTGAACCGTGCTGGCGGCACTGGCATAGGCATCTTTCATATTACCCAGGGCTGCGGCAGCTTCCTTGGTTTTGACGGTATAATCAGCGGTAGCGGCAGATACGTCGGCGATATCGGTCATTTTTTCAACCGTCGTGCCGAGTTTCGAGAAATTATCGCTCAGGCGCTTCAGGTTGGCAGGGTTGATTTCGGCTTCCAGCAGCATTTTATCCATGGAAGCAAGGGCAGGATTCCCGCCACTGCCCATTTTGGGGAGTGCTTCGGCAATCTTTGCCATTTCCGAACCGGGAGGGGGGAGGAATGCATACACGAGGAAAATCAGGGCTTCCGTGAGCAGACCTACGGTCAGCATGAAGTCGGCGAAAGGTTTGTGGAGAATTTTAGCCCACGCACCGAAGATCACAACGGCTGCGCCAACGCAGACAATAATGTTGACCAGTTTTTCAGTAGATTTTGATGTACCTGCCATGATTGATGAATTTAGAGATTGATGGTTTTTTGTTTTTCAGGGAATACCATGCATTGTAAAGTGCGAAGACTTTACAATGCATGTGGATTAATAAATAGTTATTAAAAATGTTTAATAGGCGGGGAAATTATTTCTTCTTACCGGACGTGGGCGGCAGATCAATTACACTACGGAAGCCGATATAAGATTTAGCAGTATCCTGGTATTCGTAATTACGGGCACTGGTCTGGAGGAAATACCCAACATCCTTCCAGCTTCCGCCGCGTATCACCTTGCGCTTCATGCGGGGAGGATCGCTTTCCTTGGCGTTCCAGCGGATATCCGGGTTCATGTCGTGCTGGAAATTGTAAGCGCCTTCATAATAGAGGGAAGAGGTCCACTCGGCCACGTTGCCGGCCATGTTGTACAGGCCGAAGTCATTGGGCCAGTAAGCATCCGCACGAACCGTGTAGAAACCACCGTCTTCCGGATAGTTACCGCGGCCGGGCTTAAAGTTGGCCAGCAGGCAACCTTTTTTGTTACGGAGGTAATATCCACCCCAGGGATAAGGTGCCTGGGAACGGCCGCCGCGGGCAGCATATTCCCATTCAGCTTCCGTAGGCAGGCGGAAATCAGATTCCGTTACACGCTTCTTGCTTTCCAGGAAGGAATTGAGGTACTGGGTCCTCCATTCGCAGAAAGCGGTAGCCTGCTTCCAGCTTACGCCAACAACGGGGTAGTTACCGAAAGCGGGGTGGGAATAATATCGCTTGGACATCGGTTCATTATAAGAATACGAGAAGTCCCGTATCCAAACCAGTGTGTCCGGGTAGATTTTGATATCTTTCTTAATGATGAACTGAGAGCGGGGCTTGGTTGCGTTCTCACGCTTGGAAGCTTCCTTATAATCAAAGGTTTCAGAACGGTAGATCAGCTTCTCGGCATCCAGTTCCTTCTTACCGAAAATCCGGTTGTCCGGCGTTACGATCATGGCGTTAAGCTGCTCCAGCGTTTTGGGATCACCCCATTTGATGGTCTGCGCTTTTTTCCAGTCGATGATTTCGGTACCGTCGCCACCTGCTTTCTTGTAGTTCAGGATGGAAGCCGCGATGGAATCGCGAACCCAGTTGGTAAACTGGCGGTACTCGTTGTTGGTGATTTCAGTGGCATCCATCCAGAATCCATTGATGGAAATCTGTTTGTTTCTTGCCGTGAAGGCGTAGCTGATGTCTTCATCGCTGGGGCCCATGTGGAAGGTACCCTGCGGGATATAAATCATACCCGGAGGCTTGGGCAGGTTGTATTTGCTGCCAGGTGCCACCCCATGAAGCTGACCATCGTTGGGTATTCCCTTGGATTTACCCGACTTGCCACAACTTGTCACCACACTCGTGATGAGGATCAGTGTTACCAGGTTGAGCAGGAGGCTTTTCATTTTCATAAAAATTATTAAGGGTATTTGGACAAATATAAATGAATATATCTTTCTGTTTTTAAGGTATTGAGACTTAACGCTTTTTTTAACAAGCCGCTATGTAACACAGACAGGGCGGCCTTTAGCATAAACGAAGGCCGTTTCAGCTTATTGTACGGCAGGTCATGAACTTTCCTCCCCTCTATCAATGAGTTGCGTCAATTCCAACAGGGTTTTTACGGGCCGACGGCACGCATAATCCCTACACAGATACCAGGTGGTGTCTCCGGCCGGGTCTTTGCCTTCCATAAGGGGAAAGCCCTCCAGGACCTTCTCCGAAAACTGAAATACCCGGTGGGGGATGTACCGTTTCAGCAGGTCCCTTGCTCCATCCGCAGCACCGGGGCCCAGAACTACGATTTCCATCGTACCTTGTACCATTTCGAGCAGCAGGTTCACCCAGACGCCAAAGGAGTTTGGGTACCGGACAGCGGTCTGCACCATGGCATCCAGCATGTCCACCGATCGTTGTCGCCAGTCGGCCCGGTTTAAAAGGATGCCCAACCTGTGCAAATTCCAGGCCATGACGGCATTTCCCGAGGGAATAGCCCCATCATAGACTTCTTTTTTCCGGACAATCACATCTGCTTGTCCTGCCGGTGTATAGTAGAAAAACGGTCCTTCTTCTTCGGAAAAATTGTCCAGTACATGCTCGGTTAACCTGCCGGCCAAATGAATATAGCGGGCTTCGCCGGACAGTTCCTGCAAGGACAGGAGTGCTTCAACCAGGCTTGCATAGTCATCCAGGAACCCCGGATACTTTGCTTCCCCATGCTTATAGGTGTGAAAAAGTCCCCCTTTCTGGCTATCGGCGAAGACGGATAACAGGAATTCCATATTACTACGGGCCAGTTCAAGCAAACGGGGATCCCCCAGGGCGGCATAGCTTTTACTGAGGGCCGTGTTCATAAGGGCATTCCATCCAAGCAGGATTTTATCATCCAGTTGGGGCCTGACCCTTCTCGCACGGGCGTCCATAAGGATCTTCCGCGCATGGGCGATCCTGGTTTCCAGGGCCTCCACCGTCAGTCCGTGCCGGAGGGCCAGCGCTTCCAGGGGTTGCCGCAGCCTGAGTATATTGACATGCTCCCAGTTGCCCCCCGGGCTGATGTCCCAGGTGTCTGCCATCAGTTCAAAATCTTCACCCAGCAAGGCTTTGGCTTCGTCATACGTCCAGGTATAGAACTTGCCCTCCACGCCCTCACTATCCGCATCCAGGGCGGCATAAAAGCCACCTTCCGGGCTGAGCATCTCTCTTTCCATGAACCCAATGGTATGGCGAATGGTATCCGCATATCGCGAATCGCCCGTCAACTGGAAGGCCTCGGAAAGAACGCCAACCAGGAGGGCATTGTCATAAGCCATCTTTTCAAAGTGGGGCGCAAGCCATTCCGTGTCGGTGGAATACCGGGCAAAACCGCCACCTGCCTGGTCGTAAATACCGCCCATGATCATCTTGTCGAGACTTAGCCTGGCCTGTGACAGTGCCTCTTCATCCCCATAAGCATGATGGTAACGAAGCAGGAATTGAATCGTAAATGCCTGGGGAAATTTAGGTGCCCGGCTGAAACCTCCCCACTGGCGGTCTGCGGCCTTCATCACATTTTCCTTTGCCAGTTGGAGTTGCTGCCTGGTAAACTTCTCCTCCAGGGGGATGTCAATGGCAGATACCATGCCCAGGCCAAACGCATTGGACTTCTGAAGATGTTCGGTCAGCTGGTCTGCCTGCCCGCGGATTTCTTCCCTGCGGTCCCGGTAAGACTGGGCGATATTGGTCAGTACTTCCTTCCAGGATGCCCGGTTAAAGGCCCTGACCGGCGGGAAATACGTGCCCCCGAAAAAGGGCTTTGCTTCCGGCGTGAGGAAAACGTTCAGCGGCCAGCCGCCGTTTCCTGCAATGGCCTGGACGGCATCCATATAGATATGGTCCAGGTCTGGCCGTTCCTCCCGGTCTATCTTGATATTGATAAAATGACGGTTCATGATATCCGCCGTGGATGGATCCTCAAAACTCTCCCTTTCCATCACATGGCACCAGTGACAGGCGGCGTAACCGATACTGACCAGGATGGGCTTGTCCTCATCTCTTGCCCTTTGCAGGGCTTCCGCTCCCCAGGGATACCAATCAACGGGATTATGGGCATGTTGCAATAGGTAGGGGCTGGTTTCATGGATCAGCCGGTTGGTATGGAGGGGCATGCTGATAGAACAGTTATTACGCGGAATGGGTTTACAGAAAAGACCAGAGAAACCGGGCTACGGGGAGAAAACAAAAAGGCGCAAGGCAAGGATGGATTCCCTGAGCCTTGCGCCTCCAGGCCCTGGGGACCTATTATTTTCCTTTCGTCTGTTCCTGTAAAAACCTTTCCAACGCTGCTACCATCGAGGGAACCTGGGGCTCCGGTGCCTTGATCTGCAGGTGCAGGCCGGCATCCATAATGGCCCGGGAGGTGTTGCTGCCAAAAGCCCCGATGACAGTCCCGTTCTGGTTATACGCGGGAAAATTCTCGAGCAGGCTTTTGACGCCGCTGGGGGTAAAAAAGCAGATTACGTCGTATTCATGCCTCACCAGTACTTCCCTGACATCATTGCTGATGGTCCGGTACATAAAGGGCGTGACGAACTCACATTTGTGCTGCTTGAGCCAGTTTACGATCTCATTATCCTGTTGGTTCTCGGAACAGGGATACAGAAAACGTTCATTCTCCTTATGCTTGTTGATAACTTCAAAAAGGCATTTGTTGGTACCGTCGGCACTATAAAAGACTTTCCGCTTCCGGTAGAGGATGAATTTCTGGAGGTAGAGGGCCACCGCCTCGGAGATGCAGAAGTACTTGGTATCCTGGGATACGTTTACTTTTAATTCCTCACAGGTTCGGAAAAAATGGTCGATTGCGTTCCGGCTGGTGAAAATAACGGCGGAATAATGGGCAATATCCACTTTCTGCTTCCTGAACTCCTTGGCCGGAATCGCTTCCAGGCGGATGAATGGGAAAAACTCCATTTCCACCTTGTACTTGCGGGCAAGTTCGTAATAGGGCGATTTGTCGGATTCAGGCCTGGGTTGCGTGATTAGAATCTTTTTGATGGTCTTCAGGGTTTGACCCATATGCTTGTCCCGTTTGTTACAAAATATTTCCACCAAGGGTGACGCAAAATTACAACACTTTTTTAAAAAAGGGTATTTAATCCCTTATATAACAATAAGATCGGTACCACCTCAAAAGCCGCAACAAATAAAATGAACTGCAATTGGTTTATTCTAAGGGTCTTATGTATGGCGCTATAACCGCGGATGAGCCTGTAAAGAGCCAGTATGCAAAGAGCACCCAGGGCCAGTACAATCATGGTGGAAGCGCCAGCCTCTGTACTGTAGGCGATTAATATAATAAAAGGGATCAGCACCATCCCTGCCATCTTGTTGACCATAAATACCACGAAAAGATAGGTATCCACCGCTTCCCCCCGGCCAAATATCCATCCAAATGATCTTATCGCCACGTATTTAACCAGGTATATGGCTGCCAACAACAGGACGCAGGCACCCAGTAGCATCCCTTTGGGATATGCAGCCCCCAACCCTTTTGAAAGAAGCAGGAAGTAGAAGAACAG
>JALOMP010000238.1 GCA_025455365.1 Chitinophagaceae bacterium
CGGATGGGAGGAGAAGAGATTGAAGAAAGAAAAGGGGCTGAGATTCACCCTGCCTTCGGCATCGATGGTGGAAGCAAAGGCGATGGGACGGGGCGCCACGGCATGCTGCAGCCATTGCTGGCGTTGCATGGGTGGGAGGGCTTGCATGTCGATTTTCATCGCGAAATCTTTTTTGAATTTAGGACGCGGTGTTTTTCTTCCGGCGCAGGATGCTGAAATCTGAATCTTCGCGCTGGATCGTATTGGACAGGCTGCCCAACCCTTCAATGTCGAGTATTACTTCATCGCCCTCCTTCAGCCATTGTTCCTGGTAGTTGGGATCGTTTAGTTTTCCGGTGCCATTCAGTTCCAGGAAGCAGCCGGTACCCACGGTGCCGCTGCCAATCACATCGCCGGGGTAAAGGTTCACGCCGTAGGAAGCCCGTTCGATGATTTCGGCGAAGGTCCAGTCCATATCGCCCAAATTGCCCCTGCTTACTTCCACGCCATTCACCTTGCAGGTCATGGGCAGGTTCCAGTTCTTGCCGATATGTCCTTCAGGGGGTGGGACCTCGTAGGGCTCGAGTTCATCCAGGGTCACCAGCCAGGGCCCGATCACCGTGGCAAAATCCTTGCCCTTGGCAGGCCCGAGGTTCAACAGCATTTCCTCCATCTGCAAACGTCGCGCGCTCAGGTCGTTCATGATCATCAGTCCGCCGATGTATTGATCCGCCTCTTCGGCCGGGATATTTCTGCCATGGCGACAAACTACGATTGCGGCTTCCAGTTCAAAATCCAGTTTTTCAAAATGATCCGGCATGCAGGATACCGGCCCCGGACCCTGGATACTGTGGTGGTTCGTGAAGTAAAAGATGGGGTATTGGTCGAATTCCGGGATCATGGATGCTCCGCGGTTTCGGCGGGCCGTTTCTACGTGCTGGCGGAATGCGTATCCGTCGCGACAGCTGGAAGGAAACGGAACGGGCGCCAGCAGGGTTTCGCCCTCTGCGGAAATACCCCTCGTGGAATTCGTCCTTCCCTCCTGTATGGCTTTCAGGCAGGCCTGGGCGATGGGGAAATAATCGTCCCAGTATTGCAGGAAAACCTGCATGGAAGAGGGGAGTTCCGGGTGCAGCTGGTCTGTATGGTAGAGCATTCCTTCGTGGAAGATCGCCAGTTGGTCGTGCCCGTCGCGCAGGTAGGATACCAGTTTCATAAGCGGTAAATGAGGCGTAAAAGTAGGGAATTATGCACCGGTGACAACCAGCACCATGCCCGGCCCGTGAAACCGTTCATGGATGGGGCTGGCGGAGAAATCCATCCATGTAGTAATTTTGTTATGAGATCAACAAGTACGGACGATGGATGACAGAAAAAAATTCACGGCTACTGAAACACGGGATGAGATAGAGATGGAGACGTTGAAGAAACCTACGTACCGAAAAGGCCAGACGGAAGCCATTTTTCGCGACCTGCGACGGGATGCGATGCTGATCAAGGAAACCATGGAACCAGCAAAACTGTTTCTGATCCGGTTTAAGGCATTCTTATTCCCATTGCTGTACATAGTAGCCTGGGTGTCGGCCATGACCTGGGGAAGCAATCCGGTTGTTTACTATTCCGCTTATCTCAGCATGGGCGTGCTGCTTGTACTGATCTACCTCAATGTGATCCATGATGCCGTGCACCACACCATCTTTCGAAGTCGATGGATGAACGAGGTGTTCGTGTATTTTTTCGATATCATGGGAGCGAACAGTTTTATATGGAAAAACCGACACGTCCGTTTTCACCACAATTATCCCAATGTAAATGGTTGGGATACGGACATCGAGCAGAGCCCGCTGGCAAGGGTTTACCCGCATGGAACTTACAGCCGCTTTCATAAGTACCAGCATATTTACCTGCCCGTCATTTACCCGTTGTTCCTTTTCAACTGGCTGATCGTGCGGGATTTCAAGGATTTCTTCGGCAGGAAGAAGATCGTTCGAAAATTGGTACATATCCCGACGGTGGAATATGTCAAGCTGTTTTTCTTCAAGGGGCTGTTTTTCGCGTACATGATTTTCATCCCAAAGTATGTGCTTGATATTCCCTGGGGACAGGTACTGGGCGCCTTTGTGGCGATGGTTTTCACCGCGAGTATTTTCGCGCTGATGGTCCTGCTGCCCCCGCATGCAAACACCGAAAACGAATTTCCGCTGCCGGGCGAAGACGGCAGCCTGCCCAATAACTGGTTCGAACACATGCTCCGGACCACCAATGATGTGACGCACGATAACTGGTTTATCCGCTTTTTCATGGGGTCCTTTAACTACCATGTGGTTCACCACCTTTTTCCGAACATCAACCATGTCTATTATCCCGCGATTACCCGAAAGTTTGAAGAATACGTACGGGCACACAACCTGCCGTACCGCAAGCTCAGCCTGGGTCGGGCCCTGAAGAATCACTATATCCTGTTGAAGCAAAACAGGGCAGAAAGCATCTGGGAGGAAGATATGTGAAATGGTTCATGGTTCGTGGTTCATGGTTCGTGGTTCATAGTGCATGACCTGTTTTGGGCAGTTCATGGATCTATCAACGATTCATAAACTACGTGCCTTCAAATGCCTTTTCCATAGACTATGAACCATGAACCACGAACCATGAACCGTCCACTGACAACCATCAACTCTCCTACCATTTTTCCTCCGCATCCATATCCCGGTCCTCTCGTTTAAACATTTCCCTCAGTTTCTTTTTCTCCTTTTGTCTTTCCAGGATCATCACGGCGATGACATGCCCGGCATCTTTGTCGCGGTTTTCATGCAGGGTCTGGCGGAGTTTTTTTTCGGGTATGTCTACCCGGTAGAGAATGGACAGCAGTCGCGAAAAATCTTGCAGGATCTGCCGGTTGATTTCAGCGCCCAGCAGGCCGAGCAGGTCCGATTCCGTGCAGTGTTTGGGCAGTGTAAGCTGCCAGTCTCTTTCTACGGATGCCGTGATGGTGGGGTCAATGGACGTATCCATGCCTGAATTTCCATATTTTTCGCCATTACGCTGCGTTTGATTCGGCCAGGCAAGCAGGGCTTCGGGCAAGCGGATTCCGTGAAGAGCAGGTTTTGTTTATTTTTATGGCCATGCCTGCCGAAATGCTCCCGCTTTGGACGCCACCCGCATCGCTTATGGAACAATCCAACATGCGCCGCTATATGCGTTGGCTGGAAGCACACAAAGGGATTTCCTGCGCCAGCTACCGGGAATTGCACCAGTGGAGCATTGAAAACCTGGCCAGCTTCTGGGAGAGCATCTGGCAATTTTTTGACGTACAATCCGGTACTCCCTGGCAGTCGGTCCTTACCAGGCCTGCCGAGGGCATGATCGGAACCCGATGGTTTGACGGCGCTACCGTCAACTACGCCCGTCATATTTTCAGCCATGCCAGTACCGACCGGCCCGCCATCATTGCCGGATCCGAGCGGGGCGAAACAAGAGAAATCACCTGGGCCGCACTGGAAAGGCAGGTCGCTTCAATTGCGCATTGGCTCCGGCAACAGGGAGTGGGCCAGGGTGACCGCGTTGCAGCCATCCTGCCGAATATCCCGGAAACCATTGCGGCCTTCCTCGCCGTAAACAGCCTGGGCGCCATTTGGAGCAGCTGCTCCCCGGATTTTGGGGAAGCCAGCGTAGCGGACCGCTTCGCCCAGATCGAGCCCAAAGTGGTATTTCTGTCCGACGGCTACACATATAACGGTAAACCTTACCCGAAAACAGGCAGCCTTCCATCCCTGAAGCAGGCCCTGTCCATGGTGCAGGCCTGGGTGCTGGTACCCTGGCTGGACTCGAGTACCCGCATAGCCGGTACCGTTAGCTGGAGGGATGTGCTGGAGACCCCGGCCCCGGAACTGGCTTTTACCGATATTCCCTTCAACGATCCCATCTGGGTCCTGTATTCTTCGGGCACCACGGGAAAGCCAAAGGCCATCACGCACTCCGTGGGCGGTTGCCTGCTGGAACACCTGAAAGCCCTTGCCCTCCACCAGGATGTCAGGCCGGGGGAAAAATATTTCTGGTATTCCACCACCGGCTGGATGATGTGGAATTACGCCCTGGCTTCGATGCTCTGTGGATCCACGCTGGTGCTCTATGAAGGGTCGGCGGGATATCCGGATCTGAATGTGTTATGGGATTTTGCGGCGACGAAGGGCGTTCAACATTTCGGCGGTGGCGCGGCTTTTTACATCGCGTGCATGAAAGCGGGCCTCTCGTTCTCCCATGACAGGTTTCCCTTGCTTCGCACCATCGGCTCCACCGGATCGCCCCTTCCTCCGGCCGCTTTTGAGTGGATCTATGCATCCGTCAAAAAAGATGTGTGGCTGATCTCTCTCTCCGGGGGTACCGATATCTGCAGCGCTTTTGTGGGCGGATGCCCGCTGCTGCCCGTGTATGCCGGGGAAATCCAGTGCCGGATGCTGGGATGCGCGCTGGAAGCATTTGACGAGCAGGGTCATCCACAACGGGAAGCCCTGGGCGAAATGGTGATCCTCGAACCCATGCCCAGCATGCCCGTGTTTTTCTGGGGCGATAAAGACAATGAACGATACCATGCCAGCTATTTCGAACAGTACCCGGGTGTCTGGCGTCATGGCGACTGGATCAAGATCACCGAAAGGGACGGCGTGGTGATTTTCGGCCGCTCTGATGCAACGCTCAACCGCGATGGAGTGCGCATCGGTACCAGCGAGATTTACCATGCAGTGGAACAAACGCCTGAAGTGGCCGATAGCCTGGTGGTATGCCTGGAGGAGGAAGGAGGCCGATATTTCATGCCCCTGTTCGTGGTGATGCGACCCAACGCGGCGCTGGACGATGCCATCCGGAAGTCCATCAACACCCGCCTTCGTACACTATACAGCCCCCGCCACGTGCCCGATGCCATCTATGCCGTGGCGGAGATACCCTACACGATCAGCGGCAAAAAGATGGAAGCACCGGTGAAGAAGATCCTGATGGGAATGGATCCGGATAAAGCGGCCAGTAAGGATACCATGCGGAATCCGGGGTCGCTGGATGCATTCCTGGAACTCAGGCAGGAACTTAAACCAGGTCATTAGCTGGTTGCCTTCCCACACACCGAAATCGTCATTCAGGGAT
>JALOMP010000239.1 GCA_025455365.1 Chitinophagaceae bacterium
GGATGAGACCCGTCATATCCATGACCTGCAATACTTGCACCAGTTACAGCACCATTATAAAGGGATGACAAATTTCCACCTGAGCTGGCCGGAATAGGAAACGGCAAAGGGGCGATGTATTTACTGCCGCAGGATCGTCCTAAAAACAAACATGAATTTTACGTAATTAATTGGAAATTAATTAATTGTATTATTCCGATGGGTTAGTTTTTTGCTGATTTGAACGGGTTTAGAGAACCTTTTCCGGCTCCTGGACCAGGATTTCCCCCATTCCCCCAAGGGTGTCCGCTGCAATGTCCTTGTGTTCCAGTTCTTTATTTTTCACAAATGTTTTTTCCGTATCGGCAGATTTCGCTATCTTTGCGCACCCAAAAAGTATGGCGAAACAAGCTCTCATTAAACAGGATGGTGTCATTATTGAAGCCCTGAGCAACGCAATGTTCAAAGTGAAGCTGGAAAACGGGCATGAAATCCTGGCAACCATTTCCGGAAAAATGAGAATGCACTATATCCGCATACTTCCCGGGGACAAGGTAGGCGTGGAAATGAGCCCTTATGATTTGTCCAGGGGCAGGATCATTTTCAGGTATAAATAATCATATTAAGACCGCCTCGGCGCAGGACACTGCAGCAGGCAATAAAAAGGAAACGTATGAAAGTAAGGACCGCCATCAAGAAACGCAGTGTCGATTGCAAAATCGTCCGCCGCAAGGGCAAACTCTATGTGATCAACAAGAAGAACCCAAGGTATAAGCAACGCCAGGGATAATCTTGAAGGGAGATTTTGGATTTGGGAAGTGGGAAGTGATGTTTACTTCAGGCTTCTGACTTCTGAAATCTTAAAGCATCGAAATCAAAAACGCTAATTAAAGTAACATATGGCTCGTATCGCCGGTATCGATTTACCGAAAAATAAAAGGGGTGAAATTGGACTGACCTATATCTATGGGATCGGACATTCCACGGCCCGTTACATCCTGGACAAGGCAAGCATCGACTACAGCAAGAAAGTGCATGAGTGGAACGATGATGAACTGAATGCCATCCGGAATGTGATCAACAATGAGTTCAAAGTGGAAGGCCAGCTGCGTTCCGAAGTTCAGATGAGCATCAAGCGCCTGCTGGATATCGCCTGCTACCGCGGCCTCCGTCACCGTAAGGGCCTGCCGGTCCGCGGCCAGCGTACCCGTACCAACAGCCGTACCCGTAAAGGCAAGCGTAAAACGGTTGCCGGTAAGAAGAAGGCACCGAAGAAATAGTGAATGATTCATGGTTCATGGTTCTTTGTTCATAGGATATTCCACGAACAATGAACCACGAACCATGAACTTGCATCCATAAAACAATTCACCGCCAGACCCCGATGCAGGATAGGGGTGGATTGGTCCGCCTCCGGCGGATGTCCGCAAACATTGATTACCTAGTTAACAACACATGGCAAAAGCACAACAGGGCAGCGCCAAGGCTGCCGCGAAGAAAAGGATTGTAAAGGTTGACAGTTTCGGCGACGCACACATCACAGCCAGCTTCAACAACATCATCATCAGCCTCACCAACAAGCAGGGACAGGTTATTTCCTGGAGCAGCGCCGGTAAAATGGGTTTCCGCGGTTCCAAGAAGAATACGCCTTATGCTGCCCAGATGGCCGCACAGGATGCCGCCAAGGTTGCCCTGGAAGCAGGCCTGAAACGCGTGGACGTGTACGTGAAAGGCCCCGGCGCCGGTCGCGAAAGCTCCATCCGCGCGCTTGCCAATTCCGGTATCGAAGTAGTGATGATCAAGGATGTGACCCCGCTGCCGCATAACGGTTGCCGTCCGCCCAAAAAACGCCGCGTATAATCCCCCTGGGAACGTACATATAACCATCATTCAAAGGGCCCCCGATTCAGTTTTATGATTTTTTCATAATCGACGGGCCGAACCTAAAAAATCAAGTTCATAACATGGCACGTTACACAGGTCCAAAAACCAGAATCAGCCGCAAGTTCGGGGAACCCATCCTCGGCAACGGCAAATGGCTCACCAAGAACAGTTTCCCTCCCGGTCAGCATGGCCCTTCAAAAAGGCGCAAGGCACCGGGCGAGTACGCCATCCAGCTGAAGGAAAAGCAGAAAGCGAAGTACACCTACGGGGTACTGGAGCGCCAGTTTCGCAATACCTTCGAGGAAGCTGCCCGCATGAAGGGTGTTACCGGTGAAAACCTCATTAAATTGCTCGAGTCCCGACTGGACAACGCTGTTTTCCGTCTTGGCCTCGCAGCATCCCGCCCGGCTGCCCGCCAGCTCGTGGCCCACAAGCATATTACAGTGAATGGTGACGTGGTGAACGTACCTTCTTTCCGCCTGCGGCCCGGTGATGTTATCGGCCTGAAGGAAAAGAGCCTGGGCAATGCAGCCCTTACCGGCATGTTCAAGGGGAAAAACCCCAAGTTCAGCTGGCTCGATTGGAATGAGACGGAGAAGACGGGCACATTCGTAGCGATGCCGGAAAGGGAAAGCGTTCCTGAGAATATCAGGGAGCAGCTCATCGTCGAATTGTATTCCAAATAATCCAGATCCCGCAATTGCGGGATCATACCGTTTTTTATCACACATTACCCGGCGAAACCCGGGATTCACCAGTAAAAACTGAAATTTAAATATGGCCATTTTAAATTTCCAAAAGCCGGACAAGATCATTCTCCAGAAGGCAAGCGATTTCGAAGCACAATTTGAATTTCGCCCCCTGGAACCCGGTTATGGCGTAACCATCGGTAATGCCCTCCGCAGGGTTCTCCTGAGCTCCCTCGAAGGATTTGCCATCAGCGGCATCATCATCGAAGGCGCTGAACACGAATTCGCCACCATCAAAGGTGTTGTGGAAGACGTAACGGAAATCATCCTGAACCTGAAGCAGGTTCGTTTCAAGAAAATCGTTGACCACGACGTTCAGAACGAAAAGATAACCCTCAATATCAAGGGTAAAACGGAATTCACCGCCGGCATGATCGGCGAAGCAACCAGCTCTTTCCAGGTGATGAACCCGGACATGCTGATCTGCACCATGGATACCACTGCCCGCCTGAACATCGAACTGAACGTGAGCAAAGGTCGCGGGTATGTACCGGCTGATGAAAACAAGCAGAAAGATGCGGCCTTCGGTTTCATCGCCATTGATTCCATCTACACGCCGATCAAGAACGTGAAGTACGCGATTGAAAACACGCGTGTGGAACAGCGGACCGACTATGAGAAACTGGTTATGGACGTGAAGACCGACGGTACCATCCACCCGGAAGAGGCCGTAAAACAGGCATCCCGCATACTGATCCAGCACCTGATGATCATCACGGATGAGAACATCACCTTCGATAACAAGGAAGAGAAGAAAGAAGACCTCGTGGATGAGCAGACCCTGCAACTCCGCAAGATCCTGAAGACCCCGCTGGAAGACCTGGATCTTTCCGTGCGCGCCTTTAACTGCCTGAAAGCGGCCAAGATCAACTCCCTGAGCGAACTGGTTCAGTATGAACAGGAAGACCTGATGAAATTCCGCAACTTCGGACAGAAGTCGCTCGCCGAGATCGAGCAGGTGCTCCATGAACGTGGCCTGCATTTCGGGATGGATCTGAGCAAACTGGGCCTGGATAAAGAAGAACTCTAATTTTGGTTCATGGTTCGTGGTTCATGGTTCTTGGTATAAATCACCATGAACCATGAACTGCGAACTACGAACTACTCACCCCACCGTAATTCCTGACCGGTACGGTGGATAAAACAAACAGTCATGCGTCACGGAGACAAAATCAACAACCTGGGCCGTAAGAAGGCCCATCGCGATGCGCTCATGAGCAATATGGCATCGCAGCTGATCACCCACAAACGGATCGTTACCACCCTGGCCAAGGCAAGGGCGCTGCGTACCTATGTGGAACCGCTGATCACCAAAACCAAGAAATCGGCCAGCAAGGAAGAAATCATGCACCAGCACCGCATCGTGTTCAGCTACCTGAACGACAAGGCGGCGGTGAAGGAGCTCTTCACGGTAGTAGGCCCCAAAGTGGCTTCCCGCCCCGGCGGTTACACCCGCATCATCAAACTGGGCATCCGCGTGGGCGATAATGCCGAAACAGCGATGATCGAACTGGTAGACTTCAACGAAATCTACGGTAAAGGCATCGGCGAAGCAGCCGCTTCCGCCAAGAAAACAAGGCGTGGCAGCAGCAAGAAGAAGGCCGCGGAAGCAGCCCCCAAGGCTGAAGAAGCACCGGCTGAAAGCAAGGAAGAAAAATCAGCAGAATAATCATGTTGATAAAAATTCAAAAAAGGCAGGACTTTCTGGTCTTGCCTTTTTTATTTTTGCACCCCGGAACATAAAATCCCTCCTACATGCCAGACCAGCTCCCAAAACAGCCAGAAGCGCTCCTGATACTCGAAGACGGACTAGTGTTCAAGGGCAAAGCCTTTGGCAGGATCGGAACCACATCCGGTGAGATCTGCTTCAACACCGGGATGACCGGGTACCAGGAAGTGTTCACGGATCCCAGTTACTTCGGACAGATCCTGATTATGAACAACGTTCATGTAGGGAACTACGGCATAAAGCCGGAGGATGTGGAAAGCGGGTCCGTCAAGATCCGCGGCCTGATCGGCAGGAACCTGGAAGAACGCTACAGCAGGATGCAGGCCACTGAGTCGCTGCAGGACTACCTCAACGCACAAGGCATTGTGGCCATCGAAGACGTGGATACCCGCGCACTGGTGACGCATGTACGTCAGAAAGGGGCGATGAACTGCATCATTTCGTCGGAACATAACGATGTCGAATACCTGAAAGCGGAACTGGCAAAAACGCCATCCATGGGGGGCTTGGAACTGGCTTCCCTGGTATCCACGAAGGAAATATACCATGAGGGTGATCCCAACGCGGCTGTCAGGATCAGCGTTCTGGACTTTGGTGTCAAGCGACATATCGTCCGTTCACTGGCCCAGCGTGGTGCCTATGTGCGGGTGCACCCCGCCAGGACGCCGGTGAAAACCCTGCTGGAATTTAACCCGGACGGATTTGCCCCGGCGATCCCGCCGCCATGGATTACGCGATTGAAACCGTAAAGGGATTACTGGAAACCAGGAAGCCCTTGTTCGGCATTTGCCTGGGGCACCAGCTCCTGGCGCTTGCGAACGACATTCCCACTTTTAAAATGCACCATGGCCATCGGGGGCTTAACCACCCCGTAAAGAACCTGGTAACCGGTATCTGTGAAATCACCACCCAGAACCATGGGTTCGGCGTGGATCCGGATGCGGTGCGAAAATCGGCGAATACGGAAATCACGCATGTTAACCTCAACGACGATTCCATCGAAGGCATCCGGTTAAAGGACCGCCCCGCATTTTCCGTCCAGTACCACCCGGAGTCAACACCCGGCCCGCATGACAGCCGGTACCTGTTTGATCAGTTTATCGGGATGATGAGGAATTAAAACATTAGGGGATAGGGGATAGGGGATAGGGGATAGGGGATAGGGGATAGGGGATAGGGGATAGG
>JALOMP010000240.1 GCA_025455365.1 Chitinophagaceae bacterium
ATGTTCGCCAGGGCCAGCGGGATCAGCTTCTTCCAGCCAAGGTCCATGAGCTGGTCATACCTGAACCTTGGAATGGTCCAACGGACCCACATAAACAGGAACAGGAAGAAAATGATCTTCGCCAGCAGGCTCAGGGTCCCCAGGAAGGCCACGATATTCTGTCCCCAACTTTCAGACAGTGCCACTTCATTCACAAAGGGTATGTCATAACCCCCGAAATAAAGGGTGGACATCACCGCGGAAGAAATGAACATGTTGATGTATTCCGCAAAAAGGTAGAAACCCAGTTTCATGGAAGAGTATTCCAGGTGGTACCCGAAATTCAGTTCGTTTTCCGCCTCAGGCAGGTCGAAAGGCGTGCGGTTACATTCCGCAAAAGCGCAGATCAGGAAAATCAGGAAACCGAGGGGCTGGTAAAGCACATTCCACCCCAGCAGGCCGCCCCAGCCGCCCTGCATCTGCTGCTCCACGATGCTCTTCATGCTGAGAGACCCCGTCATCATGACCAGGGCGATGATGGACAGGCCCATCGCCAGTTCATAGGAAATCACCTGTGAGGCGCCGCGAACGGCCGCTATCAGTGAAAACTTGTTATTGGATGCCCAGCCGCCGATCATGATTCCGTATACGCCAAGACTCACCACGGCAAACACGAACAGGATGCCGATGTTCACATCCGCGATCTGAAGGTCAATCGCGCGACCAAATATCGTAACCTGGTTACCCCAGGGTATCACGGCACTGGTCAGCATCGCCGTAATCATGGCAAGGCAGGGGCCCAGGATAAAGAGTAGCTTACTGGAGCTGAGTGGAATGATTTCTTCCTTCATGAACAGCTTGAGACCGTCGGCCACCGGCTGCAGGAGCCCAAAGGGGCCTGCACGGTTGGGACCCAGGCGGTCCTGGATGACGGCCGCCACCTTCCGCTCCGCGTATGTCGTGTACATGGCTATGAGCAGGGAAGAAAGGATAACCACCACGATGAGGAGGAATTTTTCGAGGACCAGGGCCCATTCTATGGCGAGTAGTTCCATGCCGGTGTCGTTTTAAGGTTTGGGATTGGGATTGAAGGTATCCGATGTGGCCGGTCCGGGGATAGCACCCAGGTCTATCCCGGGACTGTTTACTTCACTCACACTGTGGATGTCCATCAGCAGCTTTGGCTCACGGCCACCCATAACCGCCGCTACGGTCTCCTTCGGTTTCTTCAAGCCAACATAGTGCCCCTGGGAAATCACGGAATGACGGTTGATTTTCGTCGGTCCCTCGATCACCCAGTCGCCCGCATGTTTTTTATCGAAACGGCAGGTATTGCAGATCCAGTCTTTCACTTCACCCCATTCATCCTTGCGGGCGGTGACCCGCAGCACTTCATCGCCCCTTTGCCAGAGGGTCACTTTACCGGAGCAGGTGGGGCATTCCCGGTGTGCATCCACCGGCTTGGTGAACCATACGCGGTTTTTGAAACGGAATGTCCTGTCTGTGAGCGCTCCCACGGGACAAACATCGATCACATTGCCGATAAAATCGTTATTGAGCGATTTCTCGATATAGGTGGCGATTTCCGCATGGTCGCCGCGGCTCAGTACACCATGCACGCGTTTGTCTGTCAGCTGGTCTGCCACGAACACACAGCGGTAGCAGAGGATGCAGCGTGTCATGTGCAGCTGGATATAGGGACCGAGGTCGTGCTTTTCAAAAGTCCTGCGTTTGAATTCATACCGCGTACCCTCTTTGCCGTGCTCATAACCGAGATCCTGGAGGTGGCATTCACCGGCCTGGTCGCAGATCGGGCAATCGAGCGGGTGGTTGAGCAGGAGAAACTCCACTACGCCGTTGCGGGCGTCAATGACGCGCTCGCTGGTAATGTTCTTCACTTCCATGCCATCCATGACACCGGTGCGGCAGCTGGCGACCAGCTTGGGCATGGGGCGCGGGTCCGCATTGCTGCCCTTGCTCACTTCCACCAGGCAGGTGCGGCATTTACCGCCACTGCCTTTTAGCTTGCTGTAATAACACATCGCCGGTGGGGCTACGTCTCCGCCAATCATCCGCGCGGCCTGGAGGATCGTCGTCCCAGGCGCCACGTCGATGGTGATATTGTCAATGGTGACTTTGATCGTTTTAATCTCTTCTGCCATATTCTTTATTCTTTTTCCCCAGCGACCCCCGATACCCCGCGGTTGACCGGCGGGGAAGGGAACGCTTCGGTAAACGCTACGCCAACTGTAATGCATCCGCGTAGTGCGCGATGCCGAAATTCCGCTTCTGGCTCTCCTCCGGGTTCAACACATGCCATTCGAACTCATCCCGGAAGTGGCGGATGGCCGCAGCCACCGGCCATGCGGCGGCATCCCCCAGCGGGCAGATCGTATTGCCCTCGATCTTGCGCTGGATATCCCAGAGCAGGTCGATATCACTCATTTTGCCTTTTCCATATTCGAGATTATGCAGGATTTTCTCCATCCATCCCGTTCCTTCCCGGCAGGGAGAACATTGTCCGCAACTTTCATGGCGGTAGAAGCGGGCAAGGGTCAGCGTATGCCTGACCACGCATTGGTCTTCATCCAATACGATGAAACCACCCGAACCCATCATGGAACCCGTGGCAAAACCGCCGTCAGACAAACTTTCATAGGTCATCATGCGGGTTTCCCCTTTCGCTGTTTTGAGCAGGAGGTTGGCCGGCAGGATGGGCACGGAAGAACCACCCGGAATGCAGGCTTTTAGTTTTTTGCCGTTGGCGATGCCACCGCAGTATTCATCGCTGTATATGAATTCTTCCACGCTTTGCGTCATGTCGATCTCATACACGCCCGGCTTGTTGATATTGCCGCAGGCGCTGATGAGTTTGGTGCCGGTCGATTTTCCCACGCCGATCTTAGCATATTCCTCACCCCCTAAATTGATGATGGGTACAACGGCCGCCAGCGTCTCTACGTTATTCACCACGGTCGGGCAATCCCAGAGGCCCTTGACCGCGGGGAACGGCGGCTTGATCCGCGGGTTGCCGCGCTTGCCTTCCAGGGATTCCAGCAGGGCGGTTTCTTCGCCGCAGATATAAGCACCGGCGCCCCGTTGCACGTAAATTTCACAATCAAAACCGGTGCCCAGGATATTTTTTCCCAGGAAGCCGTGATGCTTCGCTTCCTGTATGGCCTGTTCCAGGATGTCTACGATCCAGGCATATTCGCCCCGGATATAGATGTATGTGCGATGGCTCCCGAGGGCGAAAGAGGCGATGACCAGGCCTTCGATCAGCAGGTGGGGAATGAATTCCATGAGGTACCTGTCTTTGAAGGTACCCGGTTCCGATTCATCCGCGTTGCAAACGAGGTAGCGGGGTACCCCTTCGGGTTTGGCCAGGAAGGACCATTTCATCCCGGTAGGAAAGCCGGCCCCTCCGCGACCCCGGAGACCACTCTTCTTCACTTCTTCCGTCACCTGGTCCGGACCCAGTTCCTTCAAGGCTTTTTCCGCAGCGGCATACCCCCCGTTCTTCCGGTAGGTATCGAAATACCGGATGCCTTCGATATGCGCTTTGTCCAACAATACTTTACGAGCCATAATATGTTCCTTTTTCCATCTATCCCTGTTTCGCGCTCTGCCGCATCATCAACTGCCAGCCTTTCTTCGTCTTTACCCACTGCTGCAGCACAAACAATTTTATATTGAACTCCGTACCGTTCCGGGCACCTTTCACTTCCATCCGCTCTTTCACGATAGCCCTCTTCTTAAACATCTGGATGGTGATCGACTGCCGGTCAAACTGCCGGTAAACCAGCGCCCCGCTTCGGGCATCATCGATCGCATCCCTTTTTGTCTGCACCCAGCCGTTTGAATGGCCAAACTGCAGGTCCTGGTGTAAGAGTTGTTTCATCACCACGGTATCCCGTTCAACCAGGGCCTTTTGAAGCCTGTCCACCGCCTCTTTCACGGCCGTCGTATCCTGCGCTTCTACTGCCAGGCAGGCAACAACAAAAAAGGCGATCAACGAGAGCCGCTTCATCCGTTCTTCTTCAAAATATATTTCGCGGCCAGTTTGCCTTCAATCCTGTTGCCCTTCATATCCAGCTGCACCAGGCTGCTGTCTGTCCGGATATACATGGACGGACCGTCCTTTACATCCCGAAGGTGAATGGTATCGGCACCATGCAGCATCCAGGTTCCTTCTGAAGATATCTCATTGGAACCAGGACCGGTGGATTTTCTTCCCTGGTAGATGGTGTGCAACTGGTAACGGTAATCGCTCTTCAGGGTAAGCGTGGTTTCAATGCCTTCACAATCCGCGCAGGGAACCACCCCGAAATAGGTAGACGCGGTAATCTCCGGTGCAGCTTGCATGGCGGTATCGGTGGCCGCGGCGGTCTCCCCGTGCTGGGAATGGTCCTCTGCCTTTTTCTCCCCCTGGTTGCAGGCCGCAAACAGGATCACGGCGAGCAGGATGGCTGATATTCTCATGATGTTCAATATTTAATTGTTCGACGCCGCATTCTTCCGGCATTCGGCAATGATCTCATCCACCTTATCCTTTGTCAGATGCTCCCGGTAGTGCTTGCCCATCTGCATCATCGGTGCATAGCCACAGGCGCCAAGGCATTCCACCGTTTTGAGGGTGAACATGCCATCCGAGGTGGTCTCCCCTACGCCAATGCCCAAGCGTTGTTTAATGTAGGTGACGATATCGTCGCTGCCACGCAGCATGCAGGGACCTGTCTGGCAGACCTCAAACACATATCGCCCCACAGGCTTCAGGTTATACATGCTGTAGAAAGTGGCCACTTCATATACCTCGATGGGTTCCATCTTCAGCAGGGAAGCCACATAATCCATGGTATCCGTACTGAGCCAGCCACCGAATTCCTCCTGTGCCAGGTGCAACACCGGGATCACCGCGCTCTTCTGTTTCCCTTCCGGGTAACGGGCGATGATCTGCTGCACTTCGGACAATTTATTTTCTGAGAATTTGATCATATCCAAATTGTTCGTGGTTCATGGTTCGTGGTTCATGGTTCGTAGTTCATGGTTCGTAGTTCATGGTTC
>JALOMP010000390.1 GCA_025455365.1 Chitinophagaceae bacterium
TTACCAACCACCCCAGCGACGATGTGGCCAGTCACGGCTACAAACCCGTGGGCGGCTATTTCCCCGAAACCAGCATCGGCTGGTATCGCAAAAAATTCAGGGTGGATGCGGCCGACAGCGGGCAGCGCTTCCAACTGCAGTTCGACGGGATCTTCCGGAACGCAAGCATCTGGCTGAATGGCTTCTTCGTGGGCCATAACATGAGCGGCTACCTCGGTAATGCCTATGATGTGACGGACTTCGTAGACTTCCATCGCGAAAATGTCATCGTAGTGAGGGTGGATGCCACGCAATACGAAGGCTGGTTTTACGAAGGCGCCGGCATCTACCGGCATGTGTGGTTGAACCGCCATAACAATATCCACCAACCCGAAGGATGTCTTTTTGTATACAGCCAGCTACAGGGCGATAAAGCCACCGTGCAGATCGAAGCCACGGTCCGCAATCAAAATCCGGCTCCCGCCAATTGCACCTTTCAGGCAACCATCACCGAAAGAAACGGGCAGGTAGTAGCCCGTACAAAAGAGCAGGCGCTGACGATTGCGGCCAACGGGGAATCCCTGCTGAAACAATCGCTCACCGTCAGCAGACCCCGCCGCTGGGACCTGGACGATCCCTATCTCTACCGGGTGACCACCGTGGTTAAACAGGGTGGCAAAATCGTCTCCACCCGCACCGAACGTTTCGGCATCCGGACGCTGCGCATCGACCCTAATGAAGGATTTTTCCTGAACGAGAAACCCCTGAAGATCCTGGGCACCAACAACCACCAGGACCATGCCGGGCTGGGTATCGCCCTGCCTGATTACATGCATTACTACCGGGTACGGCTACTCAAAAATATGGGCTGCAACGCTTACCGCACCAGCCATGGCGCCCCGGCTGGGCATGCTCGTGATGGATGAACAGCGCTTGCTGAACAGCAGCCCGGAATACATGGACCAGTTTGAGCGATTGATTCGCCGCGACCGAAACCATCCCAGCTTATTCATGTGGAGCATCGGCAACGAGGAAGGATGGATACATACAACGTCCACGGGTAAACGCATCGCCCAAACCTTCATTCAAAAGCAACGGGCATTAGACCCCACGCGCACCTGCACCTATGCGGCCGACCTCGCCAACGTATTCCAGGGCATCAATGAAGTGATCCCCGTCCGGAGCTTCAATTACCGCGAAGACGGGGTTGCTCCTTACCACCGCGACCATCCAACGCAGCCCGTCCTCGGCACGGAGATGGGTAGCACCGTTACCACCCGCGGGCAATACACGCGCGATACCATCCGGAATTACCTGCCGGACCATGACATTACCTTTCCCTGGTGGGCCAGCACGGCGGAGAAATGGTGGAAACTCGCGGCCGAACACAAATACTGGATGGGCGGATTCATCTGGACCGGTTTCGATTATCGAGGCGAACCCACGCCCTTCAAATGGCCCAATATCAGTTCGCATTTCGGCGTGATGGATGTCTGCGGTTTCCCCAAGAATAACTATTACTACTACCAAAGTTGGTGGACCGACCAGGACGTGCTGAACATCAGTCCACACTGGAACTGGCCGGTGAAATGGAATGAGCCGGCGCAGGTGATCGACGTTTGGGTGAACAGCAATGCCGATGCCGTGGAACTCTTCCTGAACGGCAAGAGCCTCGGCAAAAAAGACATGCCCCGGAACGGGCACCTGGTATGGCCGGTTGCCTTCTCGCCCGGCAAGCTCGAAGCCGTTGCGTCTAAGCGTGGCCGTGTGTTCAAAGCCAGCGTGGAAACCACCGGCGCGCCCGCTGAAGTGCAACTCACCCCCTACAAAACCACCCTGCTCGCCGATGGCCAGGACGCCACGGTGATGAATGTCAGTATCATCGACCGTGAAGGACGGGAAGTGCCCGTGGCCGACAATTTGGTGCGCTTCAGCATCAGCGGTCCGGGGAAAATCATCGGCGTAGGCAATGGCGATCCCAGCAGCCATGAACCCGACAAATGTATGGACGGCGCCTGGCAGCGCAGCGCCTTCAACGGCAAATGCCAGGTGATCGTGCAATCCACCAGGGAACCCGGGATCATCAAATTCGAAGCCAGCGCCCATGGCCTGTGGAGCGGCTCCACCGACGTGATCACCGTATCCCCCGGCAGTGCCGCCAGCGTGACGATCGACCACCAGGGTGTGGAAAAAGACGCGATTCAAATTCTCAAAGACCACGGGCTGAACTATGTTCGGTTACGCGTCTTCGTTGACCCCGCTCGCGACAGCGGCTATTCACCCGGCAAGGGATTCTGCGACCTCCCACATACGAAGGCCATGGCAAAACGCGTGAAAGATGCAGGGATGAAACTCCTGCTGGACTTTCACTACAGCGATTACTGGGCCGATCCCGGCAAGCAATACAAGCCCGCCGCCTGGAGGGGACTCAACTTCGCGCAATTGAAAAAGGCCCTGTATGATTACACCTTGCAGGTGATGAAAGAACTGAAGGATCAGGGCACCCTACCGGATATGGTACAGGTGGGCAACGAAATCAACCACGGGCGGCGGTGAAAGTCGTCAACCCGGCGACGGTCATGATGCTCCATGTAGCCCTTGGCGGACAGAACGAGGAAACAGTCTTCTTCGTGGACGAGATGCGGAAACGGCAGGTACCCTTTGACGTGATCGGCCTATCCTATTATCCCAAATGGCATGGCACCCTGGACGACCTGCGCGACAACATGCATGACCTGATCCGCCGTTACGACAAGGATATCATCGTGGTGGAATATTCGGCCAGGAAAGAAGCCGTCAACAAACTCGTCTTTGAACTCCCCAATGGACGCGGCAAAGGCAGTTGTATCTGGGAACCCCTCAGTACCTGGGAGAAGTTTTTTGACAATAACGGGAAGAGCAACGAATGGATAAACGTGTATGATGAAGTGAGCAGGAAATATGCAATAGGCCATAAATGAACTCGGAAGCAGGTCGACAAGGAGTACGCGCAACCTTCA
>JALOMP010000241.1 GCA_025455365.1 Chitinophagaceae bacterium
CCATCAATCGCCCATCCCAGGCCGTAATTGGCAGGGCTTCCGTCTTTCAGCACGAAGGTTTTATGGGCGATGTCGCGCAGATCGGGGCGAAGGAAAGCCGGATTGTAGAGGCCATCGTCCCATTTCAGCATATCATCCACCGTGCTGACGATCTGGCCTGCGCCATAAGCCCAGTACCAATTGTACTGGGTTTCCATTTTCACCCGGCCTTTGGGTGTAGGGCCGCTGTATTCGCCGGTTTTGCCCGGGGCGATGAAATCGGAGTTGCCCAGGATGGTTTCATTCATCATCAGGGGCCTGAAGATCCGTTGTTGGAGAAAGTCGTTAAAGGGCATGCCGCTGACTTTTTCCACGATGATGGCCGCCAGGACATAGCCCGAATTGGAGTAGCTCCAGTTGGTACCCGGGTCAAACAGCAGGGGCCTGCTTTCAAAAAATTTCACCAGTTGATGGTTGGAGATGGTGCGGTTGACGATCGTGTCAAATCCGAAAAGCTCCGTGTAAGAAGGGATCCCACTGGTATGGGAAAGGATATGTTCGATGGTGATGGTTTTCCCGTACGTATTATACGCCGGCAGGTATTTGCGGATATCATCTTTGATGTTCAGTTTTCCGTCCTGCTGGAGCAGCAGGATAGACACGGCGGCAAACTGTTTGGAAATGGATCCGATGCCCAGTTTATGATCTGCGCCCAGGGCCACCTGCAACTCGAGGTTGGCCATACCGAAGGCCTTCCGGTAAAACGGCTTACCGTCTTTTGCGGCGATCACCACCACGCCGGGATCGGTTGCCGGGTATTGCGACCTGAACAGGGAATCGAGGCTTTTCATTTTTTCCGGGCTAACCGAAAATAGTTGTGCGCTGGTTGGAAGGCAGGGAACGATCAGGAGCAGGGCGATCAATAACCGTATCATATGATTGCGTTTGTTGAATGTAAAACCATTCTTTTATACGGGCAGTCACCTGCCGGGCGATTCACGATGCACCGCTTTGCCATTGCCTCAATACCGCGGAAGTTGACATCATGTAACCCGTTGTCTACTTTTCTCCAGGCCGGTATGTCCGTTCCGCGTGCTTTTCCACATCTTCCCGGTAAAAGAGCACGTCCTTAAACTGGCCTTTCGTGTACATTTCTGCCTGGTCCGTAAAATGAGGCGATGATGGGTTGTTGCTGACACCCCCGGCCAGCAGCGATTTGGCACGCACCCGCTCGCCGAATTCCACCACGCAAATGAAACTGTTTCCGCCGAAGCCGTATCGTTTCTTCATGCCTTCCATGCGACGGCTTGCGAAGGCCGGCAGGCAACCCCAGGTGGAGGCGGCAAAGGGAACGGGCAGGCTCGGTTTTGCATCGTCATATGTTTCCCGGACCTGGCCGGTGAGTCGCTGAAAGCGGTTGATCTCTCCCCATGGCACTTCCCAGGTGCCAAACCGTTCCTTCAGGTCCATGACCACCCCTCGAAACGCCAGCAGCAAATCATCGTAACCCGCCCTTTCGGCAAACTGCCGGGTTGCCAGGACCTGGTCCGCTTCGCCCGGGTTGATATACACTTTTGTGATCACAGGATTGAGCCGCTGACCCCATTCCACGGCCAGCGTGGTGGCTACCGAATGCACAGACGCATGATAGTCCCATTGCTTCAGGGTTTTTATCGCGCCATGGATTTCCTGGTTAAGGAGGTTACCCTCAGGGACATTTTTTTCGAACGCGTTTACCAACGCCGGTACCAGTATTTCAAATGCCGGAAGGTAGGTGTCGTAGCCCGCCTTGAGCAGGTCTTCCATGCTCATCTTCCCGGGCTTGTCCAACACCCTCATTGCATTGATACCGCGGAAATTCTCCCCGTCGGGCGCCATGTAGGAAGGGTAGTTTTCCTTTTTGGGACTGGCCGCCCCCGAAGCCGTGAAAGGGGTGGAGTTGCAATTCTGTATCCAGCCGATGGCCGGGTTGTAGAGATGGACCGTTTCTTTCACCTCGTGCAGTCCCTGGTATTCCGTGGAAACTACCGTGCCATCCACGGGCTTGCTCCAATCGTACATGTTGTCGCGCTTCGGCATATAGTTGCCGTGCCAGTACGCGATATTTCCTTCCTTATCCGCATACACGGTATTGTTGGAGGTATTGCCTTTCAGGTCCATGACTTTTTGGTAATCGGCGAAGCTTTTGGTCTTGGTCCGTTGCCAGCTCTGTACCAGGCTGTTCAATGCGCGATTGTAGTGACGCACGCTCACCCATCCCTCTTTACCGCTGGCCATGACCGGGCCATGATGGGTGGCATATGCGGTGAAAGTGCGGGAGGACATGCTGTCTGCATGGCGGAAACGGATGGTGATGCTGCGTTGCTTCATCGGCCTCAGGCCATTGTTGTATCTATAGTATTTCTTTCCACCCTGGTCGACGACCTGTTCCAGGTATTCGTCGGCAACATCCGCATTGCTGGAGGTATGCATCCATCCGCCATGTGCGTTGAAACCCTGGTAGATGAAAAACTGTCCCCAGGTAACGGCACCGTATGCCTGCAGGCCCTGCTCGCTGGACATCTGCACCTCGGGCCGGAAATAGAAAGTGACGTGCGGGTTGATATACAGCATCGCTTTCCCGGAAACGGTTTTGGAAGGGGCGATGGCGAAGCCGTTGGAGCCGGATAAATCCTTTTGGTGAAGAGGGAAGTCGGAGGTAGGATTTCGGAATTTGTAACCATTTGTTTGGTTGTTGTTTAAAGCTGACGCCGGGATATCCGTCGATGCTGCATTTCCACTTCCCGCTTCCGAAATCCCGGATCCCAAATCCCACTTCATTCCCAGGTCCCAGCTGGGATCTGTTTCCATCTTACCCGCACCGGATGCATAAAATTGCCGTACATCCTCGGCCGTGATATTGCCGGTATTGATGGCGCCGATACTGCCGTCCGTCCATAAGAGCGGATACCATGGCGGGAAACGGTGCAGCAACCGGGGTTTTACTTCAGGGTGGGTATATAGGTAATATTCGATGCCATCTGACCAGGCCTGCAGGAGTTCTTTCAGCCAGGCGGGGCTTCTCTTATAGTCGGCGATGGCTTCGCTGCTGTCGATGATCATGCGGAGATAGAGATCATTCCACAGGTCTTTGACGCCATTGAGTTCCGCCAGCCTGCCAAGCTTTTCAATGTAGTTCAGTTCCACGCGCGGGAAATCATCCTCGCACTGGGCGTAGAGGAGGCCAAAGACGGCATCCGCATCGGTTTTGCCGTACACATGGGGGATGCCCCAGTTGTCCCGGATAATGGTTGTTCGGGCGGCTCTTTCTTTCCATCGTTTTTGCTGCGGGCCGTCCTGCGCGATGGTGATGTTAAGGCAGGTGAACAGGAAAAAAATGGCGATGATCGTACGGGGCAAATGAGGATACATATGGCGTGGCTGTTCTCCGAAGGTAAGGCAAGGAGCGAAACAGGAATAAATTTGAAGGAACTTCGCTTGAACGGGAAAGGGCCATGCAGCGGACCCGGCCTTTTTTCCTAATACCAACGATATGATGATGCATCCCATGCGCGATTCCATCCGGCAGGAATTTTCTTTTGGCCGGTACCATATCAGCCTGGTACTTCCAAACCCCGAAGCAATCCGGGCGGAATGGGAATCCCGTCAGAGAGAAGAAGATGCAGCCGGCAAGGAAGGGAACCCTGGTGAAGCTTTCCCATTTTGGGCGAAAGCATGGCCGTCGTCCCGGGCGATCTGTACCTTTTTATCGAAGCAACCGGGCCTGTTCAAAGAAAAGCGCGTACTGGAAATCGGGGCCGGACTGGGACTTCCCTCGCTGCTCTGCGCCTTGGAAGCAACATCGGTTTTATGCACCGATTTATCGGAGGAGGCCATGCAATTCGCGCAAATCTCCGCTGCATTGAACGGGATGGAAAACATACGCTGCAGCGTGCTCGACTGGACCCTTAACTCCCAGCCGCTGCCCTGCGACCTGCTGCTGATGAGCGACCTGAATTATGCGCCAGACGCATTCCCCCACCTACACCGGATGCTGGAGCAATACCGGCAAAGTCATGCTACCATATTGCTGGCAACACCGCAGCGGCTTTCGGGGCGTTCTTTTGCGGAAAGTATCAGTCCCTGGGTCAGTGAATCGGAAGAGATTATCGTGGCGGAGGGGGATACCATGGTGCCCGTTTCAATTTTCCTGATGAAGCCCGGCACCTGGTGAATGTCCATCGCCCATCACCAAGGCTCCATGACGCGGTTCCTCTTACACATGGATGCAATCCTGGCCAGTATCGCCCAGAGAGGCTATTTCTGTCCGCACAGTTCAATGGTGTCTGCGGACTTTGTACTGAATTGAATTTTGTTAACCGTATTGTTTTTGCTGTAATAAAGGATCAGCAATCCATAGTTTGTCTGGTATGCTTCCCAGTTAGCATCTTTTAGTTTGGGATTGCCCAGGGTGTTGAAGAGGCTGCCTTTTTTCGCGCCCAACAGCGGAACCGTCAGTTTTCCTTTAAAGGCCGGGCCGATCTCGATGTAATCCCGTGTGGTATAAATGGTAAAATCCTTGTCCTTGAAAGCGATTAATCCGCCACATGTGGAAGAATCCTTTTCGGAAACGGCCGAAGTGAAGCAGGGCAGTTTTTCCAGGAATTCCTCATGGCCGCGGTTTGGTCGCATGCCATTGATTTTGCCGTCCAGGATATCAATGGTAATGGTACCGCATTTGTCGCTCACTTTCAATTGGGCCTGGGCGGTAGAGAATACGCTGAGCAATAAGGCGATGTGGATCCAGTGTTTCATTTGTTGTGATTAAGGATATAGATCATGATGCAAATTCAATGCTGAAAGTTAATGAACGTGATTTTTTTTTCGTGTTTGCGTGAAAGACGACAATTCCCGTCCCCCCTGTCAAATGTTAGGGGTTGTTTAACAATTGTTTAAGAAAGAGCACCATCCATACCATACATCAGCAGTTCAACCCATTTTATGTTTTTAAAGCCTATGGTTGATAATAGCTTTCCGACAAACCAGGGTTATGGCTGCACCTACCACTTTTCTGCTTGC